>JAAFHM010000379.1 GCA_013298375.1 Ignavibacteria bacterium
CAAGGAACTTATCGCTCAAGCGCTCCACGACGGCACCAAACGCGCCGGAGCGCCTTTTGTGGCGCTGAATTGTGCATCCATCCCCAAAGACTTGTTAGAAAGTGAGATTTTTGGACATGAGCGCGGCGCTTTTACTGGTGCGATCCAACGCAAAATCGGCAAATTTGAGCAGGCAAATGGCGGTACGCTATTTTTGGATGAAATCGGGGAATTAGATATGAGCTTGCAATCCAAACTGCTTCGTGTGCTGCAAAGCAAGCAATTTGAGCGTGTCGGCGGCACAGAGGTTATCCACGTGGATATTCGTATCGTCTCGGCAACGCACCGCAACTTGCATGAAGCCATCAAACAAGGTACGTTTCGTGAGGATTTGTATTACCGCCTCGCGTCCTTCCCCGTCAAGCTCCCGCCCCTGCGCGAACGAGTAGAGGACATTCCGGCGCTGGCACAATACTTTCTGGAAAAATTTGCGATGCGCTACGACCAGCCCGCACGGAGTTTTAGCCCAAAAGCAATGCGGATTTTAACCCATTACCAATGGCACGGTAACGTCCGCGAACTGGAAAACACCATTGAACGCGCCGTTGTTCTTTGCGAAACAAAGATGATTACTGAAGACGAGTTACAGCTTTTGGCTGGAACGCCCGAAATTCCCGAAGCACCCGCCAACAAACCTGCTGAAGTCCATTTCACCACTACGTCGGGCGATATTCTTCCGCTTGATAAAATCAAAGAACAGGCAATTCGCATTGCCTTAGAAGTCACGGGCGGAAATATTCAGGAAGCCGCTCATAAGCTGGATATTGGGCGGGCAACGTTTTATCGGATGCTGGAAAAGTACAATATTGCTCATTAGCGAGATGTGAAGCCTACAAAACAATGGGGCATCCCTCATGCGGCTTTCATCATAAAAATCCCTGTAAAAATGATGATGTCCTGCACGATATGGATACCCAACGCGATACCAAGCCCACTTGTCTCGTAGCTCGCCTTTGAAAGCACGTAACCAAGCACTCCCGCCATAATGATACCGATTGCGCCACTCGGAAAGCCGTTGTAATGCGGCAATCCGAACATCACGGCGGACACAAGCAGTATTGCGATTTTGGGGACAAATGATGTCAATGTTCCAAGGACGGCAAAGCGGAAAATCAACTCCTCCGAAAGCGCATTCACACAGGAAAAGAGAAGAATCCAAGGAATAAACCACAGACGCATATTGCCACTTGCGTCTGCTCCCACGACGGCAAATCCCATAAATATCCCCGTCGCAAGGCTGATAAACACAAGTAACTGTGCTGCATTACGCTTCCACGTTGTTACGCCGCTTATTCCCAGCCATGATTCTTTTTCGGCATTCCTCCAAAGCTCTCCTAAGCGCAACAAACCTTTGCTTTCGGGGCGAAACAGCAGCGTAATGCCGCTTACTATGAGGGCAAGCGCAAGGGCAAATATCTGGTATTTCATGAGAGAATTGACAAAGGCGTTTTCGTGCAAAGCCAGTGGTACTGCGCTCAAGAATGAATTTGCCGATACCAAAAGCATACTTGCCGTACCGACAAGAATGATACAAGAAATGAGTTTTGAAGCCATATTCGAGCGATTATGTGAATAGTGAAATTTATTTCTGCAAAATTCACGAAATACGGTTGAATGGCAATTACCATTTGATAACTAATGTTCGGAAAGTTCAGCTCTGATACGACTAAGGCTTTGTGGTGTGATACCGAGATAGGATGCCACATACTTTTGAGGTATTTTTTGCAAGAGATGCGCTTGGCGGGTTTGTAGGTCGTGATAGCGTTCTTTGGCGGTTTTGGTGAGAATATCAATTTGTTGTTGTTGTTTGTGCATGAAGAGTGCTTCCGAGCAGACACGGCTAATCTCAGCACCGATGCCACTTCGCGTGAGAGCGTCATAGTTTGCTTTTGAGATTCGCAGGAGTTCTGAATCTTCAAAGGTTATGACTTCAATCGGCGAGGGAAGTTGTTGCAGAAAGGACATATAGTCGCATAAAATCTCGTTTTCTGCGCTAAAGTCGATGCAAATAAAATTGTTACGACTCCACAGCAGCACTCCACCCGAACCTCGCAACATAAAGTAAAAGTATTGTTCGGTAGAGTGAGCCGCCTTCAAGACCTCTTCTTTCCTTGTTTGTATCATTTCTCCTGCTTGGGCAAATGCCGCCCAAACCTCTCTTGGTGCGGGATAGAGAGGTTCAAATGCGCGTTGGAGTGTGGTGGCGAAACTTACATTGGTGGACTCAAGGCGCATAATTCTTGGTTTGATGGTGCAGTGGATGTGACAATGATTCGACTTACGCTGCGACAAGGCTTTTGTTGCAAGAGACGGGGATTTATTTCCCCTTGAATTCAAGCCTCCGCACAAGAAAATATGCCACTATCACATTCGGTATCCAACTCAACCATGCAACAATGCTGTACGCTATCGCAAAATCACGAAACACCATCATCAGAATTGGCATCCATAAACGCAGTGTTACCGCACCGAAACAGGCTGCATAGCTATATGTCATCATTGCTTGGTGAGCCGTGATATAATGCCGCCGTGCATAGAAATATGCCATTGCTGTTGTGCCAAGCCAGATACAATCAAGCGTCATAAATCCTAATGCGTTCCAAAATCCTCCTGTCGCAAATGGAGCTATTCCCAAACCCGCACTACCACTCACGAGAACTGCCACAACATAGATTGTACCAATAGTTCTGTGCCACAAAAGATTCCATGCGCGTAAGCGTTTACTGAACTGAACCCAACCCATCAAGAGTGCTATTCCGCCAAAGACAATATGTGCCTTAAACCCAAGGTTATAGGCGGTATTGGCAAGTAATTCCGCGCTTTTGTAACGCAGAATGCCGATAGGCTTCGTTGCGATGAAATACGGAATGCCGACAAACGCAATGAGGCTTGCGAATGTAGCCATCATGCCCCAGAGAATACGCTTGATTATCATAATTGTCCGGAAAATATTAAAAGAAGGCAGCGCATTTGCTTCAACGCGCTGCGCTTCATGGGTTAAAATCGAACATTCATCCCCAACACGCCATAAAACGGCAAGTACAAGGGTTTGCCTTTGAAATCTTCGGTCAAGATTGCGCCCAATCGTGCGTTCAGGTCAATTGTCGGAAACGAGTACCCGCCTTGAATACCGTAGAGAAAATTCCCGCCCGATGAAGAATACCAGCCGTCTTGTGGTTGATGAAAAGAGTTTTTCCTCGTGCTTTCGCTCTGTTGCAGATTGGTAAGCCACGCTTTGTCGTAGGTAAATTCCCCCGCCACAAACCATGTCGGGCGATACAAGCCAGCAATGATAGCGATTTCAGAGCCAACATTAAGATATTGCCCGGCAGCATTATTCAGCCGCCGGACAATACCTTGCGCTTTAATGGTAGTCGAAAAGTCGCCGAGCCGCACTAATTCTGCCTGCCCGCCCATGCGGATTTTGTAATCATCCAGAAGCATTTCACCAAACGGCATGGAAATATCAACGTTGAGCAATATCGGCAGCGTGGTATTCAGCTTGTACGCATAACCCACGCCCACAACGACGCTAAAATCTAATCCGAATTGAACCGAGAGGATGTGCGCCTGCTCGCCTTGCCAAGCCCGCCAGTTGTTGATTTGCGCATTGCTGCGAGTGCTACCAAGTGCAAACATACTGACGATGACAGCGATGAAAATGGTTGTTGTTTTCATAATCAAAAATGATGGTGAAATTATTTGAAGGTGGATAAATACGAGCGCAGTTCGGGATAGGTCGCTTCCCAGTTGCGGAGAATCATGCTGTGAACGGAATGAGGAATTTGCCGAAGAATAACGTTAGTGTATGCCGACGATAGCAACCGTGCGTGTTCGGTGGTATAGGCTTTATTTCCGTCGCTGTAAAGAAACAGTGTTTTGCGCTTGAATTGCTGAAGATTGGTGGTGAAATCAAAACCTGATTTCGTCCCGTCCACCAGTAAATCTTGATTCGCCATGTAGCCCAAGCGGAAATGAGGGTTTCCCGCAATGTTCGCAACCAAGCCGGATTTGTAATCCAGCAACTCGTGATTATTACTATCCTCGCTTGCGGTAAAGAACTGCTCTTGGCTCAAAATATCATTCACCCTTTCGCCAAAGAAACTGTCTGGTGTACCTCTGCTGAAATAGGCGCTTACCTGTGCGTCCGTAAATCCGCCCGGCTCCATTGCAATCACTCCGTCTATCTCGTTTGGATAGGCATTGACATACGCCGTTGCGAGCATTCCGCCCCATGAATGCCCAAGCAGAATCACGGTTTGCGAGGGAGATTGACGGTAAAAATTGATAACGCCTTTCACATCGCCAAGCATCTCGTTCATGCCGATAGATTTGCGTGGGTATCGCTTCGATAAGCCAGTACCACGCTGGTCGTAGAAGACCACAAAAAAGCCGTCATTCGCCAGTGCTTTTGCGTTCAAAATATAGCGGTAATCACCGCCCGGACCGCCGTGCAGCGCGATTATGATGGGATTTGCGGGATTGCCAAAGGTTTCAGCATGAAGGTGTGTGCCGTTTACCTTGATAGAAGGCAGAGAAGCGTCTTGGTCCACTGTTTTAGCGACCAGATTACCACCTTCCTGCGGCGAAAGTGTCGTACAAGCCGACACAGCGCAGCATACAAGCAAAGAAAAGGAGAGAATAATTTTTGGAAGAGTCATTGGAACAACATCCTTGAGAAATGAAACAAAAAAATTCGTTTCAAATCTACGCTTTGCAGGAATCAATATCGTCCCACTGGCAAAGGCAGGATTTTAGAGGAGTGTCATCACACACAAGGCGTAGTTTTTCAATGCCTTGCAGAGAGTCAGAAGAAGTGTAATCGTGTAGGATGAGACCATTTAGAGGTGCGAGGGGATGCTCATTTTCTCAAGATATTCCGATGGCGAGCAGTCCATCATCTTTTTGAAGCAGCGATTAAACGACGATTTGGAATTAAATCCGCAATCAAACGCGACTGCCAGCAAGGTTAGATTGCTGTTCTCAGGAAG
>JAAFHM010000619.1 GCA_013298375.1 Ignavibacteria bacterium
TCATCGCGCAAACGCTCTTTGTGCAAAGCGTGGTACATTCCGCTTGAAGCAAAGGTAAGTGTGGAAAGGGAAACTGCAATCCCGATGCTGCGGTGATATTTCCGCAAGCCTCTTGCAGGCTTGCTTCGGCGCTTTTTCCACGTAAAGGTGTACAAGACGATTCCCGCAAGTGCCGTGCAGATAATCACACTGAGGCAAACGACCATCACGCCAATCCGCACAGGCTCTGCGCCGTTCAACCAACCCCAGTTGTGCAAATACTGAAACGTCAGTAAAAAAGCGCGTCGTAGCGGTGTGTTATAGGTCGCCATGCGCCCCGAAGCCGTTTCCACATACACATCGTAGCCACCCTCTTGAAACGAAATTTTCCACACAGGAAGCAAGCGATTGATGAAACGATAGTCATCGTCAAAAGCAGTAATGATGCGCCTTTCCATCACCGTAGCATTGGGATTACCGAAATATTGCTTTGCCAAAAACTCTGCATACAGCGCGTCGCCATCGTGGAGGCGAGTTCCTGTGCGAGTGTCAAGGTAAAGGTGTTCAGGGCTTGATGGTTGCTGGATTTGATACAACACCGTACCTTTGAAATTGACCAAGCGAAATTGCTTGATTTCAGGGATATTATTTTGCCTCAAAGCCTCTGCAAGCGGCATTATCACTTGGCTTTGGTCAATCGGCTGCGGCGGCAAAAATTCTTTCGCAATCGGCGGTTTGAACCAATGCGCCATAAACGGATGCGACGTGCCGGAGAGCGACCAAAGCAAGGCTGGCACAAGCGCGACAATGCTTACCCAACGATGAAGATTGTAGGCATTGCGCCGAAGCCATTGCTTGCATCTGCCCAGAATGCTAGTGTAGGCTTGTGTTTGGGGTTGTTCTGCTGCGTGAACATCGGAACGGAGAGTATTTGTAATCATGGTTTTGTTTGAGTAAATTGAGAAAAAAATGTTAGACTTTTTGAGAACTGCTATGACACTCGTCAGTATCGCCGAAGCCTCATTAAACCTCGCTTCTCTGATTAAACTTGCCCAAGGCGGCGAGGAAGTTGTTATTGCCGAAAATGAAAAACCGCTTGTTTGGCTAACCTTGCCAGTCAAAGAGGTTTCTAACGGCACAGCATTATCTTCTGCAAATGCAGACACAGAGCCATATCTGCCGCCTGCCGAAGAAATTTTGGAGATTTACGACATGACGGTCGAAGAATTCAAAGAATTTATTCGAGAGAACCCTGATTATGCCCCTCCCAAGCCAGTGGAGAAGCGTGTTCTGGGGATGTACGAAGGTCAGGGTTGGATGTCCGATGATTTTGATGCGCCAATGGAAGAATTTGAGGAGTATATGTGATGAAAATTCTTCTTGATACAAACATTTTTATTTGGTCAATCATCAATCAATCAGCTATTAGCCCATCAGCAATTCAGGCTTTTGATGATCCCAAGAATAAACTTTTTTTAAGCATTGCCAGTCCTTGGGAGATGGCTATTAAATCTCAAAGTGGTAAACTTATTCTGCCCGAATCAGTTAAGACACTTGTTCCGAAGCAGCTTTCTGCAAATGGTATTAAGATTTTACCTGTGCGCCTAGAATACATCAGCCTTATAGAAACACTACCCGCCATCCACCGCGACCCATTTGACCGCATTATCATTGCCACTGCACTCACAAAAAACTTTGCCGTCATGAGCAGTGATGAGGTGTTTGACGAATACAATGTTTCCAGAATTTGGTAATTCTCTAAAAACTATGACCACCACAACAGAACTTATCGAAAATGTTTACCACGCCCCCAATGCGGCATTCATCCTCAAAAGCGTCCAACATCGTTTGAAGACGGAAGCCGAAAAGCGGCGTGAATACTACGCTCTTGTCCACGAAGACACCAAAGCGGAATTTATCAATGGCGAAATTGTGTATCAATCGCCAGTGCGAATGCGGCATTGGGACGCTTCGATAGAACTTTCGTCGTTGCTTCATGCTCACGTTAAGAAGCACAAACTCGGCAAAGTTGGCGTGGAAAAAGTGATGATTTCCCTTTCGCGCAATGACTACGAGCCTGATATTTGCTTCTTTTCTGCCGAACGAGCAGCAGAGTTCGCGCCCGACCAAATGCACTTCCCCGCACCGGATTTTGTCGTGGAAATTGTTTCCAAATCCACCGAAAAAATTGACAGAGGCGTGAAGTTTGTGGATTACGCCGCCCATGGAGTGCGTGAATACTGGATTTTGGACCCCGCAAAACAAACGCTGGAACAGTATGTTTTATCCAACGAGCAAGAAGCATCAGAACAAGACTTCACCGAACAAACCTTTGAACTGCGGCAAAAGCTGACCAAACGCGGTGTTTGTGAATCCATCGTTGTCGAAGGTTTTTCCGTTGAACTTGCCGAACTTTTTGTATAAATCATTGTTCTCATAACCAAGCATTGAAGCACTATGCAAGCAACATTTCACCTCAACGCCTCCGAACTTAACGAGAAATTTTTAGCATCATTGAAAACACTTTTCAATGGTCATTCTCTCGCCATTACGGTTGAAACCATAAGCAATCGTGCAGAAACGGAACTTTGGGACGATTCATGGGAAGACACCGACGGCTTGGATGAAACCGAGCGTATTCGCCGTAATCCTGCGCTCCATGCTGATATTATGCGCTCTTTGGAACAGGCGTATGCAGGAAATCTTATCGAAGTTGATATGGACAAAATTCTTGCCGGAGTGCCGCCATCTCCTGCAAAGCGCATTACGACTGACTTACTTGAACAACGTTCCAAAATTATACGACGCTCCAACACTGAAAAGACGGGGGTTTGCGGGCGTAAATGAATATCCGAAACTGCTCCACGACGAGGTTTCCGCATACAGCGTATTTGCCACATTCAGCACATTCAGGAACACATCCAAACCGCCGATTTTGTAGCCTGCCCGAAGATTCACCACCACATGA
>JAAFHM010000189.1 GCA_013298375.1 Ignavibacteria bacterium
TTGTTGAAGATTCTCTGCGCGGTGTTACAATCCGGAGTCAAATACAATTCCGAGCATATTTCCATGAAGCCCGTCAAAAAAGCGATGGCTTTTTGAAAAAAGTTCTTGCCTCGGTCATAGAAATCCATGGCAAATTTATCATTGGCAAGGTAGAACGAATCTCGTACACCTTTTTTCTTGAACACAGGTGCAAATGCTTCTTTCCCAGCCTTTTTTTGAGAAAAATACCGCGCCCATGCGCGTTGCAAGTTTGCAAACGGCTGTGCGTGTGCGTCGCGGTGAATCTCGTGGAGCCAAGGAAACTGCTCGTACTTTATGGCATTAAACTGTTTTTTCAGTTTCATGCCGCTTGGTTTCTTGCCTTGTGCGTATTCGGCATTCCACTCGGCTAACGCCCAATTCCACACAAACCGCGCTGTTCCTGCGGCTTGGCGGAAATACTGTTCTTGCGCTTCTGTCGGGTCAAGACGAAGTTGGTGAGCAAGCATCATATCGGTACCTCGCTTTTTAGCGCCTCGTCCAGTTTTTTGCGATAGTTTCGCAAGCCATACAAACGGCTGGAAAAGCAATCCACAATCGTCATCAAGTCTTGCACCATCTCTTGTTCAGGGCTGAGGCGTTCTTGATTCAGTACCAGCATCTCGCATTCATGCTGCTTGCAGTAATGTGCAAACCACTCGAAGCCGAAACGGGTCAGGCGATCGCGGTGGGCGATAATCAACGTGGAGATTTTTCCCGCACTGATTTCATCCATGAGGGCAACAAACTTGCGGCGTTCAAAATTCAGTCCACCGCCGATTTCTTCGATAAAATCAACGTTTGCCAGACCTCGTGCGGTGATAAATTCTTCCAAGACGCGGCGTTGATTCTTCAAATCCGGCTTCTGTGCTGCCGACGAAACACGGCAATACGCAACAGCGCGGCGTTCCACCAGAACAGGCTTGCGCCCTTGAAATTGCAGAATGCTACTGCGCTTATAATATCGCCGATTCGTCGGTGTGCGTCCTTCGGGAACTAAGCGACCTTCGCGTTCCCAACGCTGCACCGACTTAATTGTTACACCAAGAAAGTCGGCTACTTCTCGGCTATTCATTGTGTCTTTCATTCGTCCAATATACATTATTGGGTAGTATTTTCCAACTCTAAGTCATCTCCAAAAATCCAGCAAAATTCTTCGCAAATTGCCTTTGTATTCTCAGAAACTTTTGTATTTTCCGCCTCATACAATTCACACTATTCGTTTCATGTTATTTTGGTGAGGTTCGTTATGCGTAAGTTTTTCGCGGTTGTTGTTTTGAGTTTTATTGCGTCCAGTGCCGCAATATTCGCTCAATCATCGCCATTACCAGGTGGCAACCCCAATTTCAAAGCAAAAGATTTCTATGTTGGCGCACACCTTGGCTTAGGTGGTGGTTTTTATGGTGGTATTGGACCGGTTGCCAATGTAGAATATGGAGTTTTATCTAACCTCGGTGTCACCGCAAGTATTGGTTTCTTTGTAACATCAGAAAGGTATAGCAGCTATACATGGACATACACATCCATTCCTGTCATTATTGGCGCAAATTATCACTTCGACCTTTTGCGGGTAAGTAAACTTGATACATGGATTGGTCTTGGCTTGGGAAATGTTTTCGGCGGAGTATCCTCTAGTGATGCTCAGTATTCCTATTCCAGCTCTTTCGGAGGTTTTACATGGGATGGTCGTGTAGGAGGACGTTATTATTTCTCAGACAGACTAGCCGCCAAATTGGAGTTAGGTTATTGGTCACTTGGCTACGCTCGTCTTGGCATTGATTTCAAACTTTAACTATCGCACAATTGCAAAATCGTACTTTCCCTAAGTGGACAAATGCGACGCACACAAAAAAAACCGCCCTTGTGGCGGTTTTTTTTATGCTAAAGCGTTGTGATGGTGAATTTCCGGTGAGTAGGGGGTTGTTCAATCGTGCGAATTCAATGCGTGAAAGCGAAGCAGGATATGTGTGATAGCGTAATACGGGAATATCAATCTATTTTGATGCCAAATTTTTTCGTTATTATTTACCAACAACTTACAAAAAAATCAAATTTTATCCTCAAAAAAACACTCACAAAACGTGTATCAAAAACTCTCATTTCTGCTATAACCTCTCATGTTGGAGTATTTTGTTTGCTTGAAAGGTTTAAGAGTGCTGCTTCTTCGCTTTTGAAAAAGCCTAATGCCAGAAGAAAAAGCGGATAGACCAGTATCCATGCGCATCGCGCCAGAAACCCGCTTCCGAGTGCCATTCCCTTGGTGCTGAAAATTGCCACAACAAAAATCGCTAAACAGAGGCTTACCGCAAGAGCCACTCGTCGCCATTCATAGCGAAGCGGGTAGATTTTGCGCGTCAGGCGGTACATCTGCGCAGCACTCAGCATATATGCGCCCAAGGTTGCCCATGCCGCTCCCCAAATGCCATACTGAGGAATCAGCAAAAAATTCAGCCCAATATTCGCCAGCGCCGCCATGCCAGTGATTCTTGGTAAGTATTTGGTTCGTTTGCGAATATAGACGCAGGCAGCAAAATTTGCATACAAACCGTTGAAATAATATGCTCCCAAAACAATCGGAATCATCGAAAGACCGCTCCAATACGCCGAATTGACAAAGCGCCCGCCTAGAAACGGCATTCTGACGAGGTATTCTATCAGTAAACTCGCTGCTAAAAACACGATACCGCAAACAACCGTGAAATACGTCAGCACCCGCGCTAACATTGCGTGTGTAGCGCGTCGCTGCTTGCGTGAGGCAGGGCGAGAGGTCTCGCGCAAATAGAAAGGCTTCCACGCATATTCAAACACCGTCACAGCAAGCATCATCGGTATTCCCAAGCGATAATTTGCTTGGTACAGCCCTATTGAGGCGCTATCAACAAATATTTTCAAAATAGGGCGGTCAATCACTTGCAGCATCATTGCTGAAAATGCTGCCGGAACCGTCGGCAATCCGAAACGCCATAGATCGCGGAAAAGCGCGGCATCAAAGGAAATTCTGCCCCGAAAAACATACCGTGCAAACTCTGGCAATACCAGCAAAACTCCGGCAAACGACGAGAGCAACCCTGCTAAAAAAATACCCCGAATCCCCATTTGCATTTTCACGACCAGAACCAGATTGGCAACCACACTGAACAGAATCACACTGAATTTCAATGCCGCAAAACGCTTTGAGCGGGATTCCATGCGAAGTGCAGCAAACGGCACCAAGACAAGTGCATCAAAAAAGGCAATGAGAGCAGCATATATCAGCATTGGGGCGATATGGCGCAAACCCAACACTGAAGCAAATTTTTCTGGGAAGGCGCATAGAATCAATGTTGCGGCTGTACTAATGACGGCAATACCCATTTGTGCATGAGCAAAGACGCTACGGTTATGCTCGATGGATTCAATGCTTTTGCTGTCGCTGCGAAAAAATTTGAAAAAGGCAGAATCAAAACCACACGAATACACAACATTGACAAACGCAATCATCGCATAAAGATACGCCGTGTCACCGAGTTCTGCTTGAGTGACATAGTTCGTGTAAATTGGCGTAAGCAGAAACGTTAGAAACCGTCCCAAGATAGTGCTGATGCCGTATATGGCGGTATCGGAAGCAAGTGAGCGGAGTTTGGCAAGCATAAACGGTTGTTCGGTAACTCAACAAAAATGTGACGAATCCGTGAATATACACGATTTTGATACAATCTTTCGGGTCAAAATCCGTGTATGCGAGAAATCTTCTTCTGTTTGCATCAACAATTTTTTGATACATTCCTTCAACACTATGAAAATCGGCATTTCCAAAGCAAGTGGTTCACCAAATTATGAAAAGTATGAAGAGTGGCTTCGCGCTGCCGATACAAGCGTCGAGTGCATTGACCTTTCCCTCGTCCCCATGCCACAAGCCTCTACGGTCTTGGAATCGTGCATGGGACTTGTGCTAACGGGCGGTCCCGATGTGCATCCGGCACGATATGGCAAAGCAGACGAACTTACGCGCTGTTACGTGGACAATGAGCGCGATGACTTTGAATTGGCGCTCTATGCAAAAGCGAAAGAAATGAAAATGCCTGTTTTGGCGGTCTGTCGGGGTGCGCAGTTGGTCAATGTTGCCGAAGGCGGTACGCTTGTGGTTGACATTCCAACGGATACCAACGCAACCAATGAACACGCCCGTTTGAACGAGAAGGATGGCGAACATCGTGTTCGCTTGGAATCAGGTTCAATTTTGATGAAAATTACGGGCGATATTGAAGGCGATATCAATAGCGCCCACCACCAAGCCGTAGAGCGCACGGGCGAAGGCTTGCGCATTAGTGCGGTCTCCGACGATGGCATTAACGAGGCTATCGAATGGAATGATTTCACGGGCAAGCCATTTTTTCTGGGTGTACAGTGGCATCCTGAGCGGATGAATTACGCAAACCCGCTTTCTATCAATATCGCCCGCCACTTTCTTTTTGAAGCAGAATCCTACAAAGCGCTGTTGTATCGTGCTTGAACGGGTTTCGGCAGGGCGCGGCAAAAAAATCTTTGCGTAAGTGTATGACTGTTTACACATTTTTTGTATTTTTGCCGCTCAGATGCTAATTATTTCTTTTTTCTTGTTTTAACTCTCTCGAAGGATTTTCCATGTTGTATGAAGCATTCGGCAAATTACACGCCTTGTTCGATGAACAGCAAATAACAGAAAAATTTCGCAAACGTGAATTTGTCGTTGAAATTGAGGACGGCAACTATCCCCAATTTGTCAAATTTCAACTTACGCAGGATAAATGTTCAGCATTGAACTCATTCCAAAAAGGCGATAAAATCAAGGTCGTTTTTGGTCTCTCCGGACGCGAAGGCAAAACCCGCGACGGCAATACCGTCTATTTCACCAACTTGGGCGCATGGAAGCTGGAAAAGATTGATGGAGGCGCTCCCGCCGCATCAGCACCAAGCCGTTCCGCCGCCGCGAGCAGCAGCGATGCTCCTGCGCCAGACGATGACGATATTCCATTCTAAGACGCTTTCTCCAAAGTCAGCAAGACAGGAAACCCGCACTATGACGGCGTTTCCTGTCTTTTTTATTTCCGTTCTGCCGTAATTGCTCAGGTATGCCGCCAAAAACATCCACGAATCGCACGAATTGACACGAATCAAGAACAATTTTTTTGAACAATAGTTCGCTCAGACCTCCTAATTTGTGGGGATTCGTGTGATTCGTGGATAATTTTCGGTATCCAACCAGCCACATTCCGCTTTATTTCTGTTTCACAGCAACATCCTTTCCCGATGATTATTCAGCACAATATTTCGCTCAAACCCTACAACACCTTTGGTATCGCAGCAACGGCGAATGCTTTTTGCACCGTGACAAGCATGGACGACCTCGACTATCTTTTTCAGCACCATCATCTAAACGCCCCAAACACTCGTATTCTTGGCGGCGGCAGCAATATTTTGCTGACCCAAAATCTTGATGCTTTGGTCGTGCAGCTATCGCTCAAAGGAATCAGTATCACCCGTGAGGATGCAGACACAGTTGATATTGAAGTTGCCGCCGGAGAACGTTGGGACGATGTAGTGCAGTATGCCGTAAGCCAGAACTGGGGTGGTGTGGAGAACCTTTCACTTATTCCGGGAAGTGCGGGTGCTGCTCCGGTTCAGAATATCGGCGCGTATGGCGTAGAACTAAAAGATGTTGTTGTCTGTGTGAAAGGAATGGTGCGATCCACAGGGGAAATGCGTGAGATTTCCGCCAAGGAATGTGCATTTGCTTACCGAGACAGCATTTTCAAGCATGATTTACGCGATGCCTACGTGATTACGTCCGTTGTGATGCGCCTTATGAAAAGCCCCGGCGCAGATGATCTTCATTGCGATTATGGCGCATTACGTCAAGAATTGGCGCAACTTTTTCCGACTACAAAGCCTGATAAATACACCGTTTCGCACGTACGCGAGGCAGTGTGCGTGATTCGCCGCAGCAAACTCCCCGACCCCGCCATTATCGGCAATGCTGGTAGCTTTTTCAAAAACCCCGAAGTGTCATCGGAAGAATTTGCCCGTATCAAAAGCCTTTACCCCGATGTTCCCTTCTTTCCTGCCAAAGCAAACACGGTAAAAATTCCCGCCGGATGGATGATTGAACAGTGCGCTTGGAAAGGCAAACGCTTGTCGCTTGACAGCGACGCGGCTGTTCACGATAAACAAGCATTAGTTCTCGTGAATCACGGCGCGGCAAACGGCTCGGAAATTCTGGCGCTTGCAGAGAAGATTCGTGCGTCGGTTGAGGAGCGTTTTGGCGTTCGCTTGGAGATGGAAGTAAACACTTGGTAAAAAGAGTGTTTACATCGGCGGTATCCACAAATGCTTTTTCAAATTCACTGCTTCGCCAATAAATTCAATCCCTTCCGCCTCAAGCAATTCGCGCATGAGCGTTGGTGTTGCAAAGTGATGTTTGCCGGAAAGCTCTCCATTGCGGTTGATGACGCGGTGCGCAGGAATATCAGTTGCCCGGTGAGCGCTATCCACCGCATTCATAGCCCACCCAACCATCCGCGCAGAAGACTTTGCGCCAAGCGCTTCGGCGATATGCCCGTAGGTGCAGACACGCCCGAAGGGAATTTGCCGCGCCAATTCATAAACGCGGTGGTAGAAGTCTTGGTTTTTTGTGGTGTTGCGAGGAAGTGGTGTCATAGATGTTGATGAAAAAATTGATAACGGCTTGGGGTTTTATCTAGGGCAATCGCATGAAAAAAAATCTATGCCGTAGAGACAAGGCATTGCCTTGTCTCTACACGTTGAACGACAAATACTGATGATATTAGAATGCTGATTTGGTGCGGGTTTGAAATTTTCATGCGATTGCCCTAGGGTTTTATCTCAATAGTTGTTTACTCTATCTCTTGCGGCAACGACCGCACCAGTGCTTGCGTCTCCATGCTCACCCGCACGACGCGCCCCACGAGTCGCGCCACGTATTCCGGCTCCGCCAACATTGCTTCGCTGCGGTTCGGGTCGTTGATGATGCCGCTTCCGCGCTTTGTGCCGTCTGCCTGCTCTTTCACCGCATCGGCAGTGATGTAGTAGCGCTCCACCACCCATTCCAGCGCCGAGCGCGTTCCCAGCTTGTATGCCAGCACCTCGCGCGGAATCCCGCTAATGGTCAAATTGCTGTTGTATTCCAGCGTCAGCGTTGCGGGAAGTTCTTCGCTGCCATCAGCTTTTACGCCTTGTGCTTTTATGCCGCGCAGTTTCATTTTTTCATAGCCAAGCGCGAAAAAGGCTTGCCGCTCCCCAAGCGTCCGTTTTTTGCTCAAAAAGTCCTCTGAGCCGCTCCACACCAAGCCTTCCCACTCCGGCACATCTTCGTAGTTTACGTGCATTTCTGCCAAATGCAGCCCTGCGTTCACAAACGCTCGAAAGTCCCCGAAGTCCCGTACAAGCGGCACTCGCGGCAAGTCCCGGCGCAAATTCGCCGCATATTTCGTACGGTAGCCGGGCGCATGAAGCAGCGCGTAAATGTAATGAAAAATATCGGCTTTCCGAATACCCGCGCCTGCCGCGCCGTACCGAGAGCGCACCGCATCCAAACCCCAATCGGTGATGTTTTCTCGCCGCTCGCCTGTTTCTGTGTCGTAGGTGTAGAACGGAAAGCATTGACAGGGATCGCCAAAAATATTCAGATCTACAAGACTATGCGCCATTAGTGGCGTAAAACCACGTCTATCGCCTGCTACTGACACACAAATCACCCGATTTTCATGCTCTGCTTGGATATTGGGCATGAAATTTTCCCACCGCCGAACCTCTTCGTTCATTATTTTGTCGAAAAAGACGGGCTGTTTGCAGAACGGGCGATATAACGCTGTTCGTAGCTTGTTTTCATGAAATTCAACAAGGTTTTTCTTACGAACATCTTGCTTCAAATCGCGGCTCCACGAAATTTTTGTATCATCATGGTTGCAGAATTTATCTAAAGCCTCATTAACCGCATCACTGCTGCCTTGCGGCATTTGCCAGCGCTGTACGTGGTCGTTGTATGTGGCAATCGTGCGGCGCATATTTGCTTCCAGAGCCTTGCGGTCGAAATTGTATGCCCACACGTCGCGGTTTGTCGTCAAGCCCAAGCAATAGCGGTCAAAAATTGCGTTGCCACTTCCCGATTTCGCCTCTTTTGTTCCCATTGGCAGGAAAGCATCAAAGCCTGACTCCAAGCCGTCGGTAAGCCATGAATGGCGAGCATCGGGCGTGAGTTCGCGCCATGCGAACCCCTCCTCATTCAAAATATGTTCAGCTTGGGTGAGTAGGGCAAGGCGTTCTTTTTTTAAGGCATATTCATCGGTATCGGCGTAGAAAATGCGGTGTTCGTTGCTGTTTTTCAGTTTCACCAAGATATTGATACTCACGCCCACCTGAATACCGAAGACATTGTGCGTTGTTCCAGCAATTTTGGGATTTTTCCGCACATTGCCCCGCAGATTCACGATGTAGAGCCGATTAAACTCTTCAGCCAGATATTTCCGTACCCCATCGAAAGAAATGGCATCTAAAAAATTATACCGTTTTGATTTAAGTTTCGATAGCTTGCTTTCTTTTTTGCTTGTTTTGATGCTGT
>JAAFHM010000419.1 GCA_013298375.1 Ignavibacteria bacterium
ACGGAATCTGGGTTAAAGGTGTAGTTTTTTGACACCGTGCAGAACCAAATATCTTCCGCACAATTTTTCCAATTTGCTTTTGCACCGCGCCCCTTCTCACGTTCCCACGTAATGCGGTTGCGAATGTACAAATATTTTTCTGCAACAGCAACGATACTTGCCGACGAGTTCCAATCACCACAAATATACACACTTGCGGTCGGTTTCAAAAGCCGTATCATTGGTTGAAGCCACGAATCCATCCATGCAGCGTAATCCGTACTGTTTTTGGCACGAAACATCGCGCCATTGAAGGATTTGGTCAGATTATACGGCGGGTCGAGAATAAGCACATCGACAAAGGCTGAAGGCAAGTGTGTAAGGGCAGTTTGGCAAGTCTGATGGAAAATTTTGCCCAGCACCTCGTCAACCTGTGCAGAAGCGGACAATGTGCTTAGAGAGCCGCGCAATTGCTGACGTTCCAGATCGGAGAGTGTGAGAGTTCGGTTGTTAGGGGATTGTGTTGGTGGTGTGTGCTTCATGTGCGGTAAACATCCCTTCGGTGTGCAATTACTTCCACAACGATAATACGACCCTGATCATCAATTTGATAAACGACTCGATAGTCGCCAATGCGAATGCGCCATAAATCTTGAGCAGTCTGCAATTTTTTACATCCCTGCGGTCGTGGCTCGTCGGCTAAATTAAGAATGGCATGGATAATACGCTCTGCGGTGTTGCTCTGCAAGCGCTCCAATTCCTTTCGTGCCGAGCGGCGAAATTGAATCTGATACTTCATTGCCCCACATCCGCATTATCCGGCTGTTGTAATCTCTTGAGAACATCCTCCAATGATTCTAACGGCTCATGCTGACGCTCTTTTGCGGTGAGCGCATCGTAAAAATCTTCCCATATCTCGCCGTGAACGGCAAGGTCTATGACAACGGCTGAACGTTGCCCTTGGTCGTCAACAAGATAGGATATGCCACTCATAGTGTTATTTTCCTTAAAACCCAAGAACGACGGTTTCGCCCTTGTAAAATATGATTGAGACATTTGTAAGACGGTAAGAACACTAATTTACGGCTTTTTTTGGTTTCTCACTTTATCCAATATTCTGAAAGCGTCCCAAAAAATTCTCTCTTTCTTGTGCTGGAGTCAGGATTTTTTTCCGTAAATTTGCCGTCTGTACAAGAAACTTGTTCCCATTTTTATTGAATACGTATGCGGCATTTGATGTCCATCATCACCATTATCGGCTTCGTTTGTTTTCCTGTTTTTGCCCACTCCCAGCTTATCACCTCGTCGGAGTCGCTTTTGCGCACCGACAGCCGCGTTGACTATCTTATTATCACACCTGCACAATTTGCCAGCGACCTTCAGGCACACGCAGAATGGCGCTCTCGAACAACGGCAACCCATCCGGCACTGCGAACACGCATTGTCACCATTGAAGATATTAACCGTGAATTTGGCGATTCGACAAAGAATTTGCCACAGTCCCAAGCCGAAGCTATTCGGACATTTATTAGCTATACACTTCAATTCTGGTCAAAACCCGCACCAAGCCGCGTGATGCTTGTTGGCAGCACGAATCTTCTGCCCGCATACCGCATTAAAGTTGGGTTTTATCCTTTCACAGAGCCGCCGTACATCTACCACGAAGATTCTATCCCGATGGACGAGTGGTATGTTGTTAATAAGTACCGCCAAGAGTTTACGGCCCGCCCACAAGCAGCTATTGGACGCATTCCCGGGCGCACATCGGCGGAAATTCGTCGAGTGCTGGCAAAAACACGGCTTTTTGAGGAGAGTGGTAATAGCTTGGGATTTGACCTCAGTACACGCGCAACGGTCATTTTAGATGCCGAAGACAATGATACTTTTGATAGCCAAGTCTTTCTCTTGGATAATTTTCTGCGATATAGTGTCAAAAAGCCGATGAATATGAATGTTGTCAATTATAAAATTATTGCAACACAACCCAACGCCCGGCGACAGGTGACAAATGCAATGAGTGATAATAAGCCAATAGTCATGTACTACGGGCATGGAGCGCCGGAAGTATGGTCAAAATATAGTATCTTAACAACGGATGATGTTGGGAATAACCTCGCTCGCAATGGCAAGCCATTTATGATGGTTACGCTCGGATGTAGTCAGAATTATGACGCGCCCCGCAAACCGTCCATTGTCGAGGCGATGATGCTTCTGGATAACGGCGGTGCTGCTTTGACGATTGCTTCATCGGGGTACTCTACCTATCCTGATAATGGCTTCTTTATCCGTTTGTACTTTCGGGAGATTTTCACCAAGAACATTGATGTCGGCACCGCAATTCTCAATGCGAAAAGTGAGATGTACACTGTTGGAATGCCGCCGCAAGACAACATCATACGCCGGATTGCACTTCTCGGCGATCCTGCACTTGTTCCTTTTTCCCGTCTTGCAACATCCGTGAACGCCCTACCACCAAGCGCTCTGCAAGGCACGATGACCATTTCTCCAAACCCTGCATCGGCTCAAACAACGCTCCAGTACAGGCTTTTATCGGCAACTAACATTCGACTTGATGTTGTCAATCTCCTCGGACAAACGGTGATGAGTATTCGTGAAACGCAAGGCGCAGGCGACCAATCTTTGAACATCCGCACTGATGCGCTCCCGACGGGTATGTACTCGTGTCGGCTTTTCGCTGGGGAGCAGCAACAAAACATTATGCTCACTGTTAGCCGATAAATGATTTCCGATAGCGTATTTACCTGATATTTTCCCAGCAGCGCAATGCAAAGATTTTTCAAAACCTCATTAACACTTGTCGTGATAGCTGTTTTGCTGACGGGGTGCGCTGTTGTGCGCTTGCATCACGTTGGCAGGATGTATCCGCCCGCTCCCACCCTTGATGTTGTCTATGCGGAAAAAGATATTGTCGCAGCAAAGTATGTGTTTATGGGTGAAATTCTACTCGAAACAACTGAATCCGTGATTACACCAGCGATGGAGCAGCAACTTATCTACGAAGCGCGGTTGCGTGGCGCAAATGCGGTAATTATTGGCGAGGCTGATGCTCGTTTTGCTTCGCCGCCGGGACCGGAAATGATTATCCGTGTTCTTCGTGGGCGTTTGGTTCGGTATCAGTAGTCATGGGCTTCTTGGTAGATTTTTGTTCTATTCTTCCTTTTCGTATCAACTCTTCACGGCACGAATGCACTATTATCGTTTTTGGGCGCTTTTCCTCCTTGCGACAGCTATTCTGCCGATAACGGCTTGCAACGTCAAAGTGCCAATGATGCTTTCGTCGCTCTCAAGCGCACCGAAAACTGTTGCCAACCCAAAGCCTATTCCGCCATTTCAAATCGAAACCTTTGCAGATTCAGCAGCCGTGCGGCTCTTGGTTGTTGGCGATTGGGGAACAGGAGCATCGCTGCAAAAGCGCATCGCAGAGCAGATGTGCGCCAAAGCTGGTAAAGAAAAGCCCATGTTTATTCTCAGCACGGGCGATAATATCTACAACAGTGGCGTTGCATCGGTGGACGACCCGCAATGGAAAACAAAATTTGAGGATATGTATTCGTGTGCAGAACTCATGCTGCCTTGGTATGTGGTTTTGGGCAATCACGACCATCGGGGCAGTTTTCAAGCGCAAATAGATTATCATCAGAAAAATCCACGTTGGAATATGCCCGACCGTTACTATCGTTTCGGCACAACGGCAAAAGATGGAACGACACTGGACATTATTGCGATTGACACCGACCCGCTGAACCGCAAAGACACTGCCTTCACACGCAAGCAGAATGCGTGGTTGCGGGGCGAATTGAGCGTTTCCAAGGCACGATGGAAAATTGTCGTCGGGCATCATATGATTCGTTCGCACGGCGGCTACGGTGACCAAGATTATATGATTGCGAATATTAAGCCGCTTCTGGACGAGTTTACTGTGGATTTGTATGTGAATGGACACGATCACGATCTGCAATATTTGAAAGCGCCGGAAGACCGTTTTTACTGCCTTATCTCTGGTGGCGGCGGTAGTGGGCGAGATACGGGCTACGGCACGAACACAATTTTTGCCGCTACTAACGGCGGATTTAATTATATTGCCGTTACGCAATCGCGTCTGTACATTGAGTTTCTTGATAGTGAAGGAAAAATTACCTTTGCAACGAATATTCGTAAAGCGCAGTAATACTGCCTTCGTCGTTAGACTTCATACTTCTTGAGCCTACAATTCTCGTATCACATTTTCCTTTTCGTCTATGCACCCTTGATTCTCAGCACATTGTGCGTTTTCTCTACGCTCATTCTGCTCCGTAATCTCTCAATGTTCCATTATTTTGGATGGTTTCATGTTGAATACCCGCATATTTTCTCGCAATGGCGAGAAGTTCGTTTTGGTGCTGCTTGCCGTTTGTTTTTGGGGATGCTTTGGTTCCTCTCTGTTTGCCCAACGTGGTTTATACT
>JAAFHM010000506.1 GCA_013298375.1 Ignavibacteria bacterium
ACCTATACCGCAGACACTATCACGCTTGACGTGCAGGGTGGCGATTTTGAAATCACCGACCCGAATAGTTTATGGAAAAATACAAACTTGCACAAACTCTACCAGCAAGCATACACGCCTTGGGAATGGCACAAACCCATCTTCGACCACGCACGGAAGCTGGGTTTAGAGGTTTTCAGTTCGCCGTTTGATGAGACAGCAGTAGATTTTTTAGAGGAACTCGGCGTACCATGTTACAAAATTGCCTCGTTTGAAAACATCCACCTGCCGCTTATTCGCAAGGCTGCCGCAACGGGAAAACCGCTCATCATTTCAACCGGAATGGCAACAGTGGCAGAACTTGATGAAGCCGTTCAAGCCGCACGGGGAGCGGGTTGCAAAGATTTGGTCTTGCTAAAATGCACCAGCACCTATCCGGCAACACCCGAAAACACGAACATCCTGACTATTCCGCATTTGCGCGACATTTTTGGTTGCCACATCGGGCTTTCTGACCACACGATGGGCATTGGTGTTTCGGTGGCTTCCGTTGCGCTCGGTGCGCGGGTGATTGAGAAACATTTTACGCTCCGCAGGGCTGACGGCGGCGTAGATTCGACCTTTTCCATGGAGCCGGAAGAAATGGCGGCGCTTGTTGTCGAATCCGAGCGGGCGCATCAAGCCTTGGGGCATATCCAATATGGTCCGACGGATGTTGAAAAAAAATCCTTACAATATCGTCGTTCACTCTTTGTCGCAAAAGATATGCAAAAAGGGGAGGCGTTTACCACCGAAAATCTTCGGGCAGTACGCCCCGGAAGCGGCTTACCACCGAAGTTCTACGAAACACTACTTGGCAAAACCGTGAAGTATGATGTAAAAAAGGGTACACCTGTTTCGTGGGATATTTTAGGGTAAAATATGTCTGCTCTCATAGAAAAACTTGTTTTGGGAACGGTGCAACTTGGTATGCAATATGGTATTAACAACAGCGCCGGAAAGCCTAGCAATGAAGAGACTTTGAAGATACTCCATTATGCCCGTTCACAAGGTGTATTAACGCTGGACACCGCCGATGCTTACGGTGATGCGATTCAGCGTATCGGGGAATTTCATGCAACTTCGCCGGAAAAGTTTCGTATTATCACAAAGTTTCATGCCGACCACGCAACAGATTTGTTGCAGAAAACCCCGGAAACCCTCACCAAACTTCACGTCTCATCGCTCACCTGCTACCAATTTCATCGTTTTTCTGATATAACGGCTTTTCCGCATATCCATCAGCAACTTCTTGAACTCAAAGCACAAGGTTTTATCAAACGTGTAGGCGTTTCTGTCTATACCAATGATGAAATTGTTGCTGCTGCCCGTTCGCCACTTATTGACGTTATCCAACTTCCCTATAACCTGCTGGATAATTTGCGGCTTCGGGGCGATTCTATGCGCTTTGCAAAGGATAATGGGAAGGAATTGCACACGCGCTCGGTCTTTTTGCAAGGGCTTTTTTTCAAGCCCTTTGCGGACATTCCACCAAGGCTCGCTCCGCTTCTGCCGCATATTCAGCGTTTGCACAGGCTTCAAGAAAAGAGTACATTTGCGAAGGAAACGCTTCAATCGCTGGCGCTGAATTATGCACTCCATAATCCGCTCATTGATGCGGTTCTCTTTGGCGTAGAAACTCTTCCGCAACTCGCACAAATTCTTGAGTCTGTTCGCCCAGATTTCGACCAAGCACTGGTGCGAGAAATTGAGGAAACAGTTGTGGAAGAGCCGTCATTGCTTAATCCTGTGAATTGGAACTCGTAAATCAAGGAATTATGCGCTATGGAAGAAATTTTAGCACTTCGCCGCTCTATCGAAGAGGGGCGATACAACGACGCTTTATCGCTCATTGGAGAAATGGAAGAAATGGCGAAGGACGATAAAATCAATAAAATCGGTTCGTATATGATTGTGCTGCTTACGCATCTCATCAAAGCAGATGTGGAAAAGAAAATGACTCGTTCATGGCGCAACTCAATACTGAATTCTCTTGACCAGATTGCCCTCTCCAACAAACGTCGTTCCGCTGGTGGAAACTATATGGACGAAGATGCTCTGCGGAGCGCATTAGACGATTATTTTATCTTTGCCCTGCGCCGCTCCTCAGAAGAAATATTCGATGGTAAATTTGAGGTGCGCGAACTTGCTCAACTTATTGATAAAGAAGCGATAAAAGCACAAGCGCTGGACTATATTGTGAACGGCTACCCCGAAAGCGAGGATTGATGCGCCATGGAAGAACTTTTAGCCCTCCGCCATTCTCTTGAATTAGGGCGGTACGACGATGCGATGCTTATTATTAACGACATGGAAGAAATGGCACGAAAAGACAAAATCAATAAAATTGGTAGCTTTCTCGAAGTGCTTTTGCTCCATCTAATAAAATCTCACGCCGAGCGCCGAATGACGCGCTCTTGGCAACGGTCAATCCGCAATGCCGTCTATGCAATTCAGGATACGAATGAGCGTGATTCTGCTCATGGTGTATATTGTGATTCACTGGCATTGCAAGACCTTATTAAGCAGCGATTTCACCGTGCTTTGCAGAATGCTTCCGATGAGGCATTTGAAGGAAAATACGTCGCAAAGCAATTGGCAACAATAATTGATGCTGAAGCAGTCAAGGTACAAGCACTGGACTACATTCTGAACGGCTACCCCGAAAGCGAGGATTAATGCGCTATGGAAGAATTACTCGACTTGCACGACGCTCTCACACAGCACCGCTATGATGAAGCACTCGAAATTGTAGAAGAAATGACTGCTATGGCGAAAAAAGAAATCATTGGGCGCATTGGTAGTTATATTCGTATTGTCTTGATTCACATCATCAAAAGCCATGCAGAGCAGCAAATGACACGTTCTTGGCGGGTCTCAGTTCGGTATGCGCTGGAAAAGATTGAGGAAGAAAATCAGCGTGATTATGCCAAAGGATCATATATGAACACTGCTGCTTTGCGTGAGATGATAGAGAAAAAATTTGCCGGAGCATTGGAAAAAGCCTCATTAGAAGCATTTGAAGGCAAGTATTCGCCACGAGAATTTGCGAAATTCATTGATGCCGAAGCTGTCAAAACACAAGCATTGGACTATATTTTGAACGGCTATCCCGAAAACGAAGACTATTAACCCAACTTTAAGGACTCCATTATGCCCAATATTGTCGCCATTGTCCAAGCCCGTATGAGTTCTACTCGTTTGCCGGGAAAAGTTCTCAAGCCGCTTGGGAGCAAGCCAGCCCTTGCTTCGGTGATTCACCAACTTTCCGGTTCTCGACATATCAAACACATCATTCTTGCAACGAGTATTGATGTAACCGACGATCCGCTTATACAGTGGGCGCGGCGAGCAAAAGTAGAGTATATGCGCGGAAGTCTTCAGGATGTATTGGACAGATACTATCGAACGGCTCTTCATTGCAAGGCGGATGTCGTTGTGCGCATCACGGCAGACTGCCCGCTTTTAGACCCAACCGTCGTTGATAAGGTTATAGAGCGCTATTTGCAAGGTGATTGCGATTACGCTTCCAATGTAAATCCACCGACCTATCCCGATGGCTTAGACAATGAAGTGATGAGCTTTGCTGCTTTGGAGCGCTCATGGAAAGAGGCTTCGCATCCATCGGAGCGCGAACACGTTACACTCTATATTCGGAATCATCCGAAACTTTTTACGCTAGCCAATGTTGCCAATGACCAAGATTTCAGCAAAATGCGATGGACATTGGATACGCCCGAAGATTATGCCTTTTTGAAT
>JAAFHM010000602.1 GCA_013298375.1 Ignavibacteria bacterium
GCGGGGATTTGTGGCTTTTTGGGAGCATTTTTTATTGACAAATTCGATAGAAAACACGTGATGATGCTTGCATTTGCTGGGTTCACCCTCGGTACGTTTGCTTGCGGACTTGCGCCAAACTATCCCGCACTCGTAGCGGCAAGAATACTCACTGGTGTTTTTGGCGGCATCATGGGAACAATGGTTTTTGCGATTATTGCCGATGCGATCCCGCTAGAACGGCGTGGACGCTCGTTCGGCATTGTCACGGCATCGTTTTCACTTGCGTCCATTTTTGGTGTTCCGGGTGGACTGTATTTTGCGAATGTTTTCGATTGGCACGCACCGTTCCTGATTTTAGGCGGTTTGGCAATCATTGTCCAGTTGTTTATCGCCGTTTTTATTCCCAATATAACGGCACATCTGAATGCTCCGCCGCGCAATCCGATACAAATTATTCGCGGTATTTCGAGCGACAGCAACCAACTTCGCGCCTTGCTTCTCGTCGTTTGTCTTTCTATCGGGCAGTTTTCGGTGTTACCCTTTATCACGCCATTTTTGGTAACCAATGTCGGCATAAGCGAAGCCCAGTTGCCGTTTCTGTACTTGATTGGCGGCATCTGCACCGTTATCACTTCGCCGATTATTGGCATTCTTTCGGACAAAATTGATAAGCGTATAATGTACACTATCGCCGCCATAATTTCCATTATTCCTATTTTTCTGATTACAAATTTTGTCGCGGGTGTTTCGCTTACCATCGTTTTTACCGCTTCCAGTCTGATGTTTGTGACCATCAACGGGCGCATGATTCCTGGCATGGCAACGATTCAAGGCACGGTTCTTCCGCAAAATCGCGGAAGTTTTACCAGTATTTCAACGGCTGTACAACAGGTAGCATCGGGCTTGGCGACATTTGGTGCCGGCTTTTTGGTTCATAAAGGCGCGAATGGTTTACTTATCAACTATAATATCGTCGGTTTTGTGGCAATCGCTTTCACCGTTGTTTCTATCGTCGTTATTCGTGGCATCCGGCAAGTAGAAATGCCACAGTATGCGCCCGCCAGCGCTCAAGAACATTCACCGACGAAGTAATTCACTTTTATTTTTTTGTTCATTATGTCGCAACCAAACACCACTCCAAACCGCGTCGTTGCTCATGTTCACGGCGCATCAAAAGTCTATAAAACCGGCGACACCGAAATCACGGCTCTCGAACCAACAACGCTAGAGGTTAATCGCGGCGAACTGTTGCTCATCATTGGTCCTTCCGGCTCCGGTAAAACCACGCTTTTGTCGCTGTTGGGCTGCGTGATTTATCCTTCCACAGGCACGGTCAATATCAACGGTATAGACAGCAACACGCTCAACGCCAAGGAAATGGCGGCGCTCCGACTGGATAATATTGGCTTCGTCTTTCAAAGTTTCAACCTCGTCGCACCGCTTTCCGCCGAGCAGAACGTGATGCTGCCACTGCGCTTGCAAGGTGTTCGCGAAAAAGAAGCGCGTGAGCGAGCAAACGAGGTCATCAAACGCGTGGGAATGTCGCACCGCGTCAAATCACTCCCTCGTATGCTTTCCGGCGGTGAGCAGCAGCGTATTGCCATTGCCCGCGCACTTGTCACCGAGCCAAAATTGATGCTTTGCGACGAACCAACCGCAGCACTGGACGTAAAATCCGTCGCTATCGTGATGCAGGAACTTCGTGAAATCGCAGATTCTGGGCGGGCGCTGGCGGTCGTCACGCACGATATGCGTCTGCGTCCTTACGCGCACCGCGTTATCGAAGTGGAAAATGGTATTGCGCGTGAAGTCAGTCCCGATGCGGTAATGGAGCATCATTGATTTTTTTTCGAGCTATTGAGATAGTTCCGTCCTACCGATTCTTAACGGTAGGACGGATTTCCCGGAACTACTCTCCGGAACTACTCTTGCCAACCGGTTATTCAACGTACTTTCCGGGTAAACCGTTCTACGCTTAGGAAAGCTTAGGACGGTACTTTTAAGCCTTATTGTAAAAAACACACTATCATCATTCTCATCATCAAATCACCATGAAACCTTTCTTTCGTCATATTGCCTCCGTCGTCACTGGTGCTACCCTCATTGCTCAAACTTTTGCACTCACAGGCTGTGGAAGCAAAACCGAAGCCAAAGCCGCCGATGCACCACAAGGGCAAAACCCTACTCCTGCTAACTCTGCTCCCGCAAGCACGAATGCTGCAACAAACGTTAGTTCTCCATCAAAAATTGTCGCCTTGGGGCGCGTCGAACCCGAAGGGCAAATTACCGAACTCAGCATGGAAGCAAGTGGCGTTGTCCAAAAAGTCGCCGTCCGCGATGGTGATGCCGTCAGAGCCGGGGCAACAATTTTGGAACTGGACAACAGCGTCGAAAGCGCCCGCGTGGCGCTGGCACAATCCCGCGCAACAACGCAAAAGCAAGAAGTGGGTGCTATTTTGGCGCAAATAGCTTCGGCACAACTGAAATCGCAAAATCAAAAAGACCGCTATGAGCGCCTCAAAAAAATCTTTGACAGTGGCGCAGAAACCCAGCAAAACCTTGATAATGCCAAAACCGACTACGAAACCGCTCTCCGCGAAGTCGAGCGCCTCCAAGCGACATTACGGTCTTCCGAAAGCCGTTTGGCAGAGTTTAATGCTGATGCGCGTGTTTCTGCGGCAGAGGTACAGCGCCGAATTTTGAAAGCGCCGTCGGACGGGACAATTTTGAAAATCAATCCAACGCCCGGAAGCGCGGTAGCAAGCGGGAAAACGATTGGCGATTTTGCCCCGAAGGGCGCAATCACCGTCATTTGCGAGGTGGACGAACTTTTTGTCGGAAGCGTTGCACTCGGGCAAAAAGCAACGGTGAGGCTTCAAGGGATGAAAGAAACTGTTGCTTCCGGCGAAGTTATCACGGTTGGTCCGTACTTGAAGAAAAAATCACTTTTCTCAGATGAAGCCGCCGCGCTGGAAGATCGCCGTGTACGCGAGGTGCGTGTTCGCCTCAGCGATGCCGGAAAACTGCTGCTCAACACGCGCTTCGAATGCGTAATTCAAGTGAAATAACCTCTACGACAAACACAAGGAAAT
>JAAFHM010000361.1 GCA_013298375.1 Ignavibacteria bacterium
CGCTTGCCTACATCGGGCTTGGCGAGGTTTGTGCCTTTGTTTTTTTTGGTATTATTTCCGTTTGCGGCACCTATTTCGTTCAAGCGCATGTGTGGTCGCCTGTGATACTGCTTTTTTCACTTGCTCCGGCGTTTTGGTCGGCAAATATTTTGCTGGTGAATAATATTCGGGATATTCCGACGGACGCGCTGGTCAATAAAAACACACTCGCCGTGCGCATCGGCAGCAAAAAGGCGCGTTTGCTGTATTGCTTATGGGTTGTGGCAGCATTTCTTGTGCCGACGGCGTATGCGATTATTTGGCGCGAGTGGTGGCTTTTGCTGCCGCTTGTAGCTGTGACGCTTGGCGTGATTGCGTGCCGAAGCATGATGGCACTTGAAGGCAGAGCGCTGAATGGCTTGCTCATTCAAACGGTGCGCTTACTTGTTGTTCACACAGCACTTGTAGCGTTTGCGATATGCGCAAAACGCTTGATATGATTTGGCGGGCTTTTTTGCTTTCTCTCGGGTTACCTCCGTTCCTTATACACTCTTCTGAACTCAAAGACCGCATGAACACACAGCCACTCAAGCAATCCCGTATTGTCGTCATTATTCCGGCGTTAAACGAAGAACATTCGATTGGGCTTGTTTTACAGCATATTCCCAAACAACTCGGCGCAACCGTGATTGTCTGCGATAATGGTTCGACCGACCGCACGGCTGCTGTTGCCGCAGAGCATGGTGCAATCGTCGTGCAAGAGCCGCAGCGTGGCTACGGAGCAGCGTGTTTGCGTTGTCTGGCGGAAGCGCGGCGGTACGCGCCTGAAATAGCAGTGTTCGTGGATGCCGATTACAGCGATTCGCCAGAAGAAATGACGCTATTGCTTGCACCGATTGAGCAAGGCGTGGCAGATTTGGTTATTGGCTCGCGGCGTTTGGGCATGGCTGCGGGTATGGTGGAGCGTGGCGCACTTTTGCCACAAGCGCGGTTTGGAAATTGGCTTGCCACGCGGCTTATTGCGTGGATTTGGGGCGAACGCTTCACGGATTTGGGACCCTTTCGCGCCATCACGTGGAAGGCGCTTGAAACCTTGCAAATGGCAGACCGCAATTTTGGTTGGACGGTGGAGATGCAGGTCAAAGCTGCGCAAGAGCGCCTTCGCTGCACAGAAGTCCCCGTGTCGTACAGGGTGCGCGTTGGGAAATCGAAAATTACCGGTACGCTCAAAGGCACGATAAAAGCGGGCTACAAGATACTCTGGACGATTGCGGTGAATGCTCTTCGGCGCTAAATTCCTTCAAACGCACGAAGAGTCCAAAATTTTCCTCACTCTCGGCATAACAAAAAGTGTGTACAACAAAAAAAAATTCTTAGATTTGTTGCCGATTCGTTAAGGCGCATTGCCCTTAAATAGGTATGTGTCCTTCACAGCATTTAGAGAATTGTTATTTATCACTTTCACCCTGACCGGAAGCGCTATGCAAAACGAAATTGCAAAACTCGAAGAAATGTACACGGTTCATAATTCTCAAGTTGTCGAACTTTTTATCGAAGATTATCCTCATCTTTTTCCGATTTTGACGGATGCTTACGAGCATATTGTTAAAATTTTCGGCAAAGCGTTTATTGCTGCGGAACTTCGGCATGAGACCGAACCTGATGAAGAAAACGAAGCCAACGATTTAGAATACCTTTCCGTTCTTATCAAAACCACCCTTCAGCCCAAGGAAGCACACAAACTTCAAGATAAATTCGATGATGAGTGGTGGCTGGATGTGGAAGAAGACTTGATTGTTATCAGCGTCGAAGTTCCCGAACATGTGTAAGGAGAAGTGACGAAGCAGAAAGCTAGTTTGGTATAGAAAAGCACCAAAATAATCCTTTCTTACTCGTGATTTGCATCCCTCAATCTTATTTGTAAATTCTATAATTCGTAATTCATCATTTCCATTCCGGAGTCAGAGCTATGGCAAAAGTTGATGTGGTCATGCCGAAAATGGGCGAGTCCATTCAAGAAGGCAAAATTTTGAACTGGCTGAAAAAAGTCGGTGACAAAATTGAACGCGACGAAATTCTTCTCGAAATTTCCACCGACAAAGTTGATACCGAAGTCCCGTCGCCTGTGGCGGGCGTGGTCGCGCAACTCTCCTACAACGTCGGTGATACCGTCGAAGTCGGCGTAGTCATTGCCTACATCGAAACCGATGTCAATGCTCCTCTGGGGGCAAGCGCACCCGCTCCGGCGGCTCCTGCCCCAGCGCCCGCACCCGCTCCTGTTTCAGCACCCGCACCTGCTCCGATAGCTGCTGCACCCGTGCCTACTGCGCCCGCACCTGCTCCAGTGGCTGCTTCCGGCGGGGCGCTTTTGGATGTCGTTATGCCGAAGATGGGCGAATCCATCCAAGAAGGCAAAATTTTGAATTGGTTGAAAAAAGAAGGCGACAAAGTGGAGCGCGACGAAACCATTCTCGAAATTTCCACCGACAAAGTTGACACCGAAGTCCCATCGCCTGTTGGTGGCATTTTGGCAAAAATTTTATTCCAAGTAGGCGATACCGTCGAAGTTGGCAAAGTGATTGCGCAAATTTCGACGGGAGCAAGTGCTTCTGCGGCTTCCGCCCCGGCACCTGCTCCAGTTCCTGCACCCGCACCAATGCCAGCCTCCATGCCTGCCCCGGCGAATATTGCTCAAGCACCTGCTCCCGCGCCTGTGTTTACGCCGTCGCCCGCACCTGTTCATGCTGGAGGAGAGGTTTCCCGAAGTTCCGGCGGACGTTTCTATTCGCCGCTTGTGCGCTCCATTGCGAAGACCGAAGGCGTGTCGCAAGGCGAGTTGGATGCTATTGCAGGGACGGGCTTAGAAGGTCGCGTAACGAAAAATGACATCATGGGCTTTTTGCAGAATAGAGGCAAAGCGCCTGCACCTGTTGCAGCGCCAATCTATGCGCCTTCTGCACCTGCCGCACCGTCCGCGCCCGCTCCAATGGCGGCTGCACCTGCGGCTCCCGTTGCGGTTACGCCAGGCGATGAGCAGATTTACAAGAAATATGGTCAGAATATTGAAATTATCCCGATGGACAGAGTGCGTGAGCGCATTGCCGTTCATATGGTGCAGTCCGTTCATACTTCGCCGCACGTGACACTCATTGCTGAGGCTGATGTTACCAACATTGTTCGCCTCCGCGAGCGATACAGAGCGGAGTTTGAAAAACGCGAAGGGCAAAAACTTACCTTTACGCCGTTCTTTATTCATGGTATCATCGAAGCCGTGAAAAAATGTCCGATGGTCAATGTGAGCGTGGAAGGCACGAAAGTCATCCGCCATAAGAGCGTGAATTTCGGTATGGCAACGGCGCTGCCGGATGGAAACTTGATTGTTCCCGTTATCAAAAACGCCGATATGCAAAGTTTCACCGGAATCGCCCGCAGTGTGAACGACCTCGCCACACGCGCCCGCGCTAAGAAACTTGCCCCGGACGATATTTCCGGCGGCACTATCACGCTGACAAACTTCGGCACATTTAATATTCTCACCGGAACGCCGATTATCAACCAGCCGCAATGCGCTATCGTGGGCTTGGGAGCAATGGAAAAACGCCCCGTCGTCCGCGAACTTGATGGACAGGACGTAGTAACCATCCGCACGATGAGCTACTTGTCCGTCACGGTTGACCATCGTGTTATTGATGGTATGCTCGGTGGTCAGTTCCTGAAGGCTATCGTTGATACGATTCAAGGAATGAACGAGAATACGGTTCGGATTTAAGAGTATTCGCCCGAAAAGCAACGCCCGCCCCGCCGCATCACTACGGTAGGGCGGGCTTTTTTGTCACTTTTTTTTCTTTTTCCTGAAACGTTTTTCCCGTTCATGGATTATTGCTTTCTGTCATCGGATGCCACGACGTTGTTTTGGATGCCAAAGCCTGATCACCTTGTTGCCAACCAACGCACTGCTGCCGCCCGAATGTTGACCTCAATGTTGATTCATCATTTTTTTTCTTGATTATGAAAACGTTCTCGTTGCTCAAAGCCGCACCCTTGCTGGCTGTTTGTTGTTTTTTGATACAGGTACAAAGCTGCAAAGACCCCTTGCAGGGTGATATTCCGCGCACGGTGGAATTGGTAAGTAATGGGGAATGGCAGCGAATAGATGGGCTTTACGGTGGAAGCACGGGGCAAGATGAATGTTTTGCAGCTATTGGCAATACAGTGATTCAAATACATGGAGCAAATATTGCCCGCTCAATAGATAACGGCTCAACATGGTCGGAGGGCGTTGTTTTTCAAGGTATGAATGCCAAATATTCTTATGTTTCAACCGTTGCAGCTGTTGGCTCTGTATTCCTTGCTGGAGGAACTAGATCCGGGAATATAATGCGGTCGGTAGATAACGGAAATACTTGGTCTGCAAACAGGCTCGGGTATGATGATGTATCAATTACTTCATTGTGTGTACAAGGATCGAATATTTATGCAGCAGGGAGCGAATTTAATCCGTCAGGTACAATGACACTTGGCTCTACGATACTTCGTTCTAGTGATAGTGGGCGAACATGGCTTGCTATAAAAAGACTTCCATATGCACGAGTTAATATGATTGCTTCAGAAAAATCAGTTTTCATTTTACAGACTTTTTTTTCACCGCAGAGAGGAATAGCGGCAGGAATATTTCGCTCAAATAATAGTGGTGAGACATGGGATTCACTATCGTTACCAGCCAATGCTTCGACATCTACTGCTCTTAAAATCGCAGCCTATGATAATGATGTGGTTTTACTAGGAGATTTTTACAAATTATTTCGCTCAGTAAACAATGGTGGGACATGGTCTGAGGTTAAAAATCCAGCCGGAGAAGCATCACATATGACTGGTCTCGCAATAAATAACAATGGGGTTGCCCTCATTGGTTCAGGCGGTCTTGGTGTTTTTCGTTCTAATGACCAAGGGCAAACATGGGCAAAAATTACAATGCCTGAGAACGCAAGTCAAATTGCAGATTTCATTTTCCTCAAAGACAATATTGTTCTCGCTGCTGCAAAAGACAATCTTTTCCGTTCTGCAAATGGCGGAGTCACTTGGGAAGTATCAAATAAAGGGCTTTCTGCCCCTATATTGCACCTTGCAAATACAGATGGCATAATTTATACAGCCGTAGGAGGCAAGGGTATCATGGTTTCTCGGGACAATGGGCAATCGTGGCGGATGCAAAATAGTGGACTTGCTAATGGTGAAGATATCAATCGCATTTTTGCATTAGGAAAAACTGTATTTGTAGGTTCACAGTCTTTT
>JAAFHM010000276.1 GCA_013298375.1 Ignavibacteria bacterium
AAAAGCGACATTATGAATGTGCTGCTCACCCAGCAAAATGGCGTTGCGGTCTTCATTCGTGATGTGGCGACGGTGGAAGAATATCCGCTGCCCGCAAACGGGATTTTGGGCTATGTGCTACAAAGCGATACGGCACGAGACGAGTCTGCATCAGGCATTCAGGGCTTGATTGCCATGCGGCGCGGCGAAAACCCATCGGATGTGGTGAAAGGCTTGGAAGAGCGCGTGAAGGAAATCAACGAGCGGATTTTGCCCAAAGGTGTGCATTTACGCATCACCTATGACCGCAGCGACCTTGTGAATTACACGCTCGAAACCGTTACCCACACGCTATTTGAGGGTTTTTCGATTGTGATTATTGTGCTGGTGTTCTTCATCGGCAGTGTTCGTGCGGCGTTGGTGGTTGCTACCACAATTCCGATTTCGCTGCTGTTTGGATTTACCTTGATGAAATTTACCGGCATCAACGCCAATCTGCTTTCGTTAGGTGCGATTGATTTCGGTATCATCGTGGATGGTGCTGTTGTGATGGTGGAAAATATCATGCGTCGGTACCGTGACGCAAGTCCTGAAGAGCGTGCGGAGGGAATTATTCCACTCACGTTCCGCTCGGCACAAGAAGTTGCGAAAGAAATTTTCTTCTCAATTTCAATTATCATTTTGGCGTATATGCCGATTTTCACCTTTGAGCGCGTTGAAGGGCGTTTATTCTCACCGATGGCTTATACGCTTGCCTACGCTATCACAGGCTCAATGCTGCTTGCGCTTACGGTTATTCCTGTTTTGATGACGTTCATTTACCGCAAATACTTCGAGCCGGGAACGAAGGAATTTGAGCATCCGCACAGCATTGAGTGGCATAATCCCATCTATGCGTGGATTGAGCGGCAGTTTGGACACGTTATCACTGCGCTTTCTCGGCGAAATGGACTCACAGTTTTGGCAGCATTTATCGTGGTTTTTGTGGTCGTAGGAATTGGCGCAAAGCGCATTGGGACTGAGTTTCTACCGGAATTAGACGAAGGCGCGATGAACATTCGTTGCTACTTCCCCGTCGGAATCACGCTTCAGCAAGCAAATTCCTTTATGCCGACCATTCGCAAGGTTATCGAACAGCACAAACAGGTAAAAACCGTGCTGACGCAGCTTGGGCGCAACGACGACGGCACCGACCCATACGGACCAAACCGCACAGAAATACTCGTCGCGCTGAAAGATTATTCCGAATGGACGGCAGACACCTCGAAAGCCGTGTTGCTACTGAAGATTCGGGAAGAACTAAAAGCAGCAGTTCCGGGCGCAATGTTCTCCTTTTCACAGCCGATTTTGGATAACGTTACCGAAGCCGTTACGGGCAGTCCATCGGATTTGGCAATTTTGATTAACGGCGAGAACCTTGATGTGATGCGCTCTTCGGCGCAGAGCATTTTGAAAATTATCAAAACCATTCCGGGCGCGAGTGAATCCGGCATTGAGCAAGAAGGCAATCAGGCGCAACTCGTGGTGGATATTGACCGCGAAGCCTGTGCGCGGTTTGGCGTGAACGTCAGCACGATTCAAGGTATGATTGAGGCTGCCATTGGTGGCAAGGCTATTTCGACGCTCTACGACGGCTCGCGGAGGTTTGATATTGTCGTGCGTTATCAGCCCGAATACCGCTCCACGCTTGATGCCGTGCGCAATTTGCTCGTTGTTTCCCCGACAGGCGGGCAGATTCCACTTTCTGAGTGCGCAAATGTGCATTTGGTGGACGGTCCGACGATTATTCAACGGCAAGACGGCAAGCGGCAAATATCCGTCCGCACCAACATTCGCGGACGCGACCAAGGCGGCTTCGTTGCTGAGGCGCAAGCACGTGTAGCGGCGGCGCAAAAAGCGGGTTTGGTAACAATCCCCGACGGCTATACGGTGCGCTGGGGCGGTCAATACGAGAATTTATCTCGTGCCGGAGCGCGATTGGCGATTGTGATTCCGCTCACGCTTGTACTCATCACAACGCTGGTCTTTTCGATGTACAAAAATTTCCGTTTGGTGATTGTCGCGCTTTCGGCAATTCCGTTTGCACTTGTGGGTGGTATCGGGGCAATTATTGTGCGGGGGTACAGCTTTAACGTTTCGGCGGGCGTAGGTTTTATCTCGCTTTTCGGTATTGCGATTATGTCGGGAATTTTGTTTGTGTCCAGAGCGGTAGATTTCCAACGCGAACATGGCTACGGCGCACAGGAAGCCGCACTCAAGGCAGCGATTCTGCAACTTCGCCCGCGCCTTATGACAATGCTTCTCGCGCTCTTGGGCTTGATTCCTGCTGCGCGGGCAGTCGGTATCGGCTCGGATGTGCAGCGACCGCTTGCAACCGTGATTGTGGGCGGTTTGTGTACGGCGATTGCACTGGGATTTTTTGCTATGCCGAGTATTTATGCTATTTTGCTAAAGAAACATGACGATTCCCGTAAGCATATTAAGGGCGACCCGACAGAGAGCGCATAGAATCAAGCATTTTTTGTTATTCCTACCGAGACAACCATGAACATTCTTGTCGTCGAAGACGAAAAAAAAGTCGCAAGTTTTATCGAAAAGGCTTGCTTGAACAGTCCTTCAGCGTCGATGTGGCGCGGGATGGCGAACATGGTGAACGCCTTGCCTTGGAAAAAGAATACGACGTTATTGTGATTGATGCGATGCTGCCGAAAAAAAATGGCTTTGCGCTCTGCGCCACCATTCGCAAAAAACGCCCTTCCGCACCAATACTGATGCTCACGGCGCTTGACTCCACCGATGACAAAATTCGCGGCTTCGATTCCGGTGCGGATGATTACCTCACCAAGCCCTTCGAGTTTCGAGAACTCGTCGCACGTTTGCGAGCATTGGCGAATCGCGGGAAGGTTTCGCAGCGAGGAAATACGCTGGATTTAGCAGATTTAACGGTCAATCTGGACACACAATCAGCACAGCGCGGCGAAACGAAAATAGACCTTTCCACAAAAGAATTTGCACTCTTAGAATTTTTGCTACGCCATAAAGAGAAAATCGTCTCCAGAGCGCAAATAGCCTCGTCGGTATGGAATGTAGCATTCGACACTGAAAGCAATGTCATTGATGTCTATATCAATTTTTTACGCCGAAAAATTGACAAAAATTTCTCGCCAAAGCTCATTCACACGATTATCGGGCGCGGCTATATGATGAGTGCCAAAAAAGAGGAATAGCAATGACCATCCGACTTCGCCTCACGCTTCTCTTTACGGCACTGGTAAGCGTTTTACTTGCAGGATTTGCCATCGTTGTTTTTGTTCTCCTTTCTGTCGAAAGGGCGCGGGACTTTGATGCACTTCTTTCGTCGAGGGCATTATTGGCGGGCATTGTTGCATTAGAAAAAAACGAGGTGGATTCTGCTCTTCATGCCGCGACAGTACAGCGTTTCGAGCGTTCGGCTCTGCCCGAAGAGCAGATTGCGGTGTATTCTTCGCATGGAGAAGCGGTATTTATCAGCGATTCATTACAAAATACGCCATTCAAAAAACGTCTCTCGCCCCTTGATGCGCCCTTGCGTCAAGCCCGCATGGGAACAAGCGTTTGGTCGAGCGAAACGCCTGACGCGGAAGTGTCGTTTTTAACTTTTGGTGTACATATACGTGCTTTGTACACGCCCTACGATGACGAGAACGAACGCTTTGTTGTTGTGATTCGTGCATTCGACCGCGACGGTGTACAGACAGAGGCAGACACCGCATGGATACTGCTCATTTCAGTTTTATCAAGTGTTGTTCTTGTTTTTGGTATTGGTTGGATTTTTGCAGGGCGTATGCTTCGTCCGGTGGAAGGAATGACGAGGCTTGCAGAAGAAATTTCTGCCAAAGACTTGGCAACAAGGCTTCCCGAAGGCAACGGACGCGACGAGCTGGCGCATCTGGCGCGAGCGTTCAACGCAATGTTTGTGCGTTTGGAGCAGGCTTTTGTTGCAAAAAAACAATTTGTTGCTCATGCCTCACACGAAATCCGCACACCGCTTACGTCTATGATTGGGGAAATCGGTGTAGCACTGTCGCAACAAAGAAGCGAAGTCGAGTACCGCGAAACACTTGATTCCGTGCTGTCGGTCGCCTTGCAAATGCGGCAAATGGCAAGCGATTTACTCCATCTCGCCCGTGTGGAATCGGGAACGTCGGCACAAGAGTTTTCGCCGTGCGAACTGGACGAAATCGTGCTTGCGGCGGTCGAAACTATTCAAGAAACGTATCCCAAAAGCCATTTGCAGACGACTATTGATTTGGAGGACAATGATGAATCCTACACAATGCGAGGGAATGCCGAAATTCTGCGCCTCGTTGTCGTGAATGTGCTGGATAATGCCGTCAAATACTCGCCTCCAACGTCGCTTGTCATTATCAATCTTCACCGTGCGGGCAAGTATTTTTCGCTTGAAGTAAGCGACTCTGGCTGCGGTATTCCGTCAGAGGAGCAGAGTAAAGTTTTTGACCCCTTTTATCGGAGCGACCGCACACGCGAGATTGCGGGAACTGGCGTGGGACTTGCTTTTGTTGCCCGTGCTGTACAGATTCATGGCGGAGAGGTGCGTCTGGCAAGTGTGGAAGGACGAGGAACGACCGTCGCAATCATTTTACCCGAAGCCTAAAGCGCAATGTCACACAGAAACCGCATAAAAACACGTTTTCCAGACGAAATCGTCTCATTATTTGTTCGGCATTTTTTTCGCCGCGCTACTCGGCTTGCCGTAGAAAATACGTCTGCATGATTCCTTTGCCTTTGACCTCAATCGGCTCGCGCTTTTCAAAGGTGTATCTTGTCGTCTGGCGCTTTAAGGCTTCGTCCGTTGGCAATGCTGCCTCTGTAAGCGCCTTGCAGACGGCTTCAGTGCAATGAATTTTTCCCGCTTCTCCGTGCAGTTCCATACGGCTGGCAATATTCACCGTGTCGCCCCAAAGGTCGTAGGCAAATTTTTTCGTGCCGATAACGCCCGCTACGACTGCTCCAGTGTGCATCCCAATACGAACATTCATCGTCATTCCCATTCCTGATGCCGTCCGTGCTACGGCGCTTTGAATAGCAAACGCCGCCTGTGCCACGCGCAGGGTGTGGTCGTCTGAAACCTCTGGTGCGCCACCGACGAGCATATACGAATCCCCGACGGTTTTGATCTTTTCGAGTCCATTGGTTGTGGCAATGGCATCCATATCGGAAAAAATATTGTCGAGCAGTGTAATCAACTCCTCCGGCGACAATGCCGAAGCAAGAGCCGAAAATCCGACAATATCGGCAAACAACACGGTGACAGAATCGTAGCGGTCAGCAATCACACCCTCTCCACGCTTGAGGCGCTCGACAATCGGCGCGGGTAGCGTATTCCGCAAAAGGCGTTCCGATTCTTCGTGCGCCGCGACAAGTTCCTGATTTTTTGTGTTCAATTCCGCTTCAGCCCGCTTGCGGTAGCGGATGCGACTCCACAGCGCCCCCAAAAGGGCAATGCTCAAGACTCCGACGGCGCAAAGCCCGTAAATAAGCAAGTTTCGGCGTTGAAGTTGGAGTGTCTGCACTTGTTTTTCGCGCTCCAATAGCTGAATACGCTGCTCTTGCGCTTCTTGTTCGTAGCGTGAGTTGAGGTCGGAGGTTTTGCGGGCAATTTCTTCATTGAAAATAGAGTCTTTCATGGCGGTATAAAGCCGAAAATAGACGTAGGAAGCATTCATTTTGCCCTGCGCTTCATGCACTTCGGCAAGCGTTTGATAGGCATTGCGTAAATCAACCTTTGCACCAATAGTTCGTGCCACGGTGATACACCGCTCGGCAGCGCTTATGCTTTCTTTGAAATTACCTAATTTGAAATGCGTTTGTGCAATGTCGCCAAGTGCTGTGGCAATGCCGGGCTGGAATGCCAACTCTTCTTGCAGTGCCAGCGCCCGTGCGAAAAATGTGAGTGCTTTGTCGTAGGCATTTTGCTGACGGTACATAATTCCCATTCCGTTGAGCGCTAGAGCGCTTCCTTGCTTGTCGTGTAGTTCTTCTTTCAAACGCAACGAACGCTCATAAACGATAAGCGCACTGTCGAAGCGCTTTTCCGTGCGGTACGCCACGCCCATATCATTCAGAACAATCGAGAGTAGGCGTTTATCGTGTAGGGAATCCGCCAGATGGAGCGCCCGCGACAATGCTTGAAAAGCACGAGCCATATTTCCTTGACGAATATGGACAATACCGAGATTATCCAGTGCCGAAGCCGCTCCACGCGCATCGCCAAGTTGTTCGGCAAAGCGCAATGCTTTCAGCAGAGCATCCAAAGCACGGTCAAGATTGCCCTGTCGCAGATAGACAATACCGATGCCATTCCATGCCTGCCCAATAAGCGTATTATTCTTTGCCCCTTCGCCCACCTTCAGTGCCTGTTGAAGAAAACCAAGCGCACGGCTGTAGTCACCCAAATTACGATAAATGTTGCCAAGATTGACCAGTGCTGCACCAAGACCCTTTGCGAAGCCGATCTTTTCTGACCGCTCCAAAGCAGCATTGGCATAATGCAAGGCAGAATCTGCGTTGCGCGAACGGTACTCATGAGCCAGGGTGTTGAGCGCGTTGACGGTCGTTGTGTCGTGT
>JAAFHM010000283.1 GCA_013298375.1 Ignavibacteria bacterium
AGAAAACTGCTACCAAAAGCGATGTTAATGCTGCACTCAAAGCCGCAGCAAATGGCGCATTGAAGGGTATTTTGGAATATTCCGAAGACCCGCTTGTCTCCAGTGACATCATCGGCAACCCGCATTCTTGCGTCCTCGACAGCGATTGCACGATGGTTATCGGCAACACGGTGAAAGTCGTGGGCTGGTACGATAACGAGTGGGGCTATTCCAATCGCCTTGTTGACCTTGTTGTCAAAATTGGGTAAACAGTCGTGAAGCGTTCAAATATCACCCCGTCGGGCGGCTTCTTCGCCGTCCGACGGGTTTTTTATAGCTGCAATACTTGGTCGGGTAGCGTTCCCATACAAACCCGCCAGACGGCTAGTCTGCTTGTGATAATTCCCCCAACGGAAGTAGTACAGTTACCTTCAATTTTTCATAAAGTTGCTCATTATGAAAATCAATACTCAAACCACTCTCCAAAAAATTGACGAATCGTCAATAAAGCCCCTAAAAAGACGCAAAGATAAATGGCTTGGACTAATGACCGTTTTTGGAGGAGTTGCAGCTAGATTTGCAATTGATGTTTTAGATCATTTAGGAGAGTGGAACACTGATCCTCGCTATGCTTTCTGGGTTGGTAGCGTCGTAGTTTTTGGTAGTTTGGCTGGGTATTTCGCAAAGAAATACGAGGCTGCACAGGAAGAATTTGAAGAAGCAAAACTTCTCGAAAGACTTCAAAAGTATAATATCATCCAAATAGAAGAACCATAACTGGTTGGGCGTTACTTCTCACCAATTCGTTGTTTTTCGTCAGATGCAAAAAGCGTGATAGAACCTTGATTCTATCACGCTTTTTCTGTTTATTCTCCCTGAATTGTCATTGTTCAGATTTGAGTGCCTCGTTTCTGAAAAGCGCATTGTGATCAAACATTCCATCAACTGACGAAATTTGCCCGATACCCCGAATTGTTTGCACGGTTAAACATTTCCTTGTATCATGCCGTCCAACAAAAATTCCCTCTTCTTTTTGATTGTTTTCTCACCGTATTTTAGAGGATTGTACCATGATTATTCAGCGTTACTGCTTTTGCCTTCTTGCCATAGCTGTTTGTTTTTTCATGGCTTCCGTAGGCGCATCGGCGCAAGTCAAGAAATTAGCTTCTCCGCCGTCGGCGATTTCCCAAAATGCTCTTGAATTCCAAGTATCCGTGCGGGATGCGGGCTTTATGGGCTGGACTGGGGGCGGGTTAATGTCGGGTATGCTGGAGCGCGGCTTTGCGATTGATGGGCTGCAAGTCCGCATGACAACTCCTTACGGCGGTGTTTGGTACGCGGTCTGCACCGATGATGGCATTTGGCAATCATGGGTGAGCAAAGGCGAAACGGCGGGCGCACTCAATCAAAAAAATATTCACGCCATTGCTCTTCGACTCTACGATATGCCGGGCGCGGGCGTTGCCTACCGCGTTCACTCAACAGGTGGCGAATGGCAGGAATGGGTGAAAAATGGCGCTGCCGCCGGAATAAAAGGAAAGACGATTGATGCCGTTGAAATCCGCATCGAACCAAGCGCCGCGCCGCCCTCTGCTCTTAGCAGCACTAATCCACCGCCGATGTTGACTGCTGATACGCCGATGCAGGGTGCTACTACGCCGTCCGGCGGCATCACGAAAACAACAACTCCCGAAACAGCCGTTTCAACGCCAGCACCGCAGAAAATTGAATCTTTTACTGTTCAAGATACACCGCCGCCGGTGACCAAAGCCTCTGCACCGCCAGCAGTGCAGAAATCTTCCACGCCGCCTTCCAACGCGACGCTTCCCAGCACGACGCTTCCGGGCAATCAAAATACCGCAAACCAACAAAACTCCGGCGGGCAGCCGCAATCGCAGGGCAACGCCCAAGGCAATCCGCAAGCGCCGTCGTGGAATCCGCAAGGCAATATCCCAAATGGGAATAATCAAGGCGCATACTCTGGTGGAAATTCGCAAGGAAATACCCCAAATTGGAATACGCAAACGGGGCAATTCAATACGAATAACCCACCCAATCAACCTACGGGGCAATCGTGGTCGCAATGGACGCATCAGCCCATGCAACGCGCTCAGGGCTTTGAAACCTCAGCACAACCAGTGTTTGTGCCAATTTCCTCACGCCGCATCGTGCTTGCTGCTCACAACGGTTATTACGTTACTGCCGGGAATGATGCCGAGCAGGGCGCTATTTTCGCCGCTTTTGGGCTGAATATTGGTACAACAGAGCTTTTTGATATGGCGTTTGTCGGCGAACATCGCGTGGCGCTGCGCACTCCGAATGGACGGTATCTTGGTTTTCAAAGAATCCTGTCCGGTGGAGCAGTCTTGAGAGCAACAAATGATGTTATTGGTACAGCCGAAATCTTTGATATTATGGCGGCTGGGCAAGACCGTATCGCATTTCGTGCCGCGAATGGTCAATACTTGAGCGTGAGCGAGCGCGGCGGATATAGACTTGGGTTGAAAGAAGGTTTGGCGGGGCAATGGGAATCGTTTCTTATTCTCCGACCTGACGGCAAGCCGCTTCTGGATGAGGCTTCCGGCAATGGAATTTGGCGTTCACAAAATAATGGCTCGCAAACGGTAATCGTTGACCAGCAAGGGCGCATTGTGGAATCAGCAGACCGTGTACTGATGCTGGTGTCGAACCCTGCCACAACAAACGCATCCGCGAGCGGTAGTGCGCCGAATGCCGCCGTACCCAACACCTCCGCATCTGCCAATACAAGCACCAAAGCGGCTCCTACCGTTAATCCCGCCACGTATCTTGCACCGATTGAATTAGATATTATTCAAGAACTCAATTTTGCCCGCACCAAGCCGGGCGAGTATGCGACGCTTTTGGAAGGTTATCGCCGCTATTACAAGGGCAAAGCCTTTGCCGCGCCCGGTCAGCGCTCAATCACCACCAAAGAGGGCGTAAAGGCGCTCGACGAGGTAATTTTAACGCTCAGAATGACTCGACCTCTGGAAGCGCTCACAACCTCACAAGCGCTTTCAAAAGCCGCCCGCGACCATGTTGACAATGCCGGAGCAAAAGGCATTATCGGACACGTCGGCACGGACAAAAGCAACCCCAACGATAGAGCAGCTCGCTATGGCAAAGGTGTTGTTAGTGAAAATTGCGGCTACAATCGCACAACAGCGCGGGAAATCGTTGTCCGGCTCTTAATTGACGACGGAACGGCAGACAGGGGGTATCGGAAAAACATTCTCAATCCGGCATTTAAGCTGGTTGGAACGGCATTCGGTTTGCACAAAAGCCAGCAAACGATGTGCAGTCAAGTCTTTGCGGCGGATTTTGTTGAGAAATAGGTTTGCAGGTGGCGGCGATTTTTAAGGTTTCTTGAATTCAAGTCGGTATAATACTCTGATAAGCCCAAACAAGAGCGTCGCCCGCCTAACAGGAGTGCGAACGAAGTTTGCAACAACGAAAATGCAGACTCCGTTCGCACTCCTTTTTAACGGTGATACCTCTGGGGTATTTCAAAAAAGTGTGTAGTGCTGTTTGCGAAAATTGTTGTAATTTTAGGGCTGGTTTGAAAACCTGTATCTCACGTTGCACACCTGAACCACCTTTTACCATTACGATTGCTATGCAAGAGTTTATTGTACGCTTCATTCCAACGGCATTACGCCAAGACCCTGATGTTTTCCGCAGAGCGCGGCTTTTGGTGACGACATCATTTTCCTCGACGTTTATTGCAGCATTTTACGCACTGCAATATTTATTCGTCATGCAAAGCCTGCGGGGTGGCTTATTACTTCTGGCGGCATCGGGACTACTCTTTGCTATGCCGTTTATGCTGCGGAGTGGCATTGGATTAAATGGGCTTTGTCACATTCTCGTGGCATCATTTTTAGTTGTCAGTACGGGCTTGGTCGTGAATGAAGGCGGGCATGATACTCCAACACGTATTTGGATTGCGATTGTTCCACTCTTGGCAGTCATGTTCACAGGGCGCAAAGGTGGTTTTCGCTGGCTCATGGCAACACTTTTCATTCTGACAACCTTTTTTGCACTCAAGCTCGCCGGAATCGAAGTACCTAGTATTGCAATGTCCCCGATGCAGAAGCAATTACAGGGCTTTTTCGGTATGATGGGTATAGCTATATTGGTATTTCTCTTAGGACAAATCTACGAGCGCAGCAAAGATTCTACCCTAGAACAACTCGAAGTTACCCGCAAAGAATCGGAAGCCCGTGCGCAAGAGGATTATGCAGCACTGGAAACGCTCAAGCAGGAGAATGAAGCCCGCGCCCAGCGAGATTTGCTTCACATTGAAGAGCAGAAACAGTATCTCGCTTCGCACGTCTCGACGGCGATGCACGCCATTGATATGATGGCACAAGGCGACCTCACGGGGCGATTGCAAGCTGAAAGCAATGATGATATTGGGAAGCTCTTCAATGCTATCAATAGCAGCATGGAAAACGTCAGTGCGATGATTGCACAGGTTGTTTACTCTGTCAATAACACGGCAGACGCGGTTTCTCAGATTAGCGGTGCAACCGAGGAGCTTTCTGTTGGAGCGAAAGAGCAAAATGGTCAGGTTGTCCAGCTTGCTGGAGCGGTCGAAGAAATGTCACGCACCATTAGTGAAAACACGCAGCAAATCTCGGTTGCGGCTTACGAAGCCTCGCTTGCCAACGATGAAGCCTATCAGAGCGAACAAGTGATGCGGAGCATGATTAGCAACGTTCAGCAGGTTGGTAAAGTTGTGTTGGATTCAGCAGCAAAAATCACGCAGTTGGGGCAATCCAGCGAAAAAATTGGTGAAATTGTTTCGGTTATTGATGAAATTGCCGACCAGACGAATCTTCTGGCGCTCAATGCTGCGATTGAAGCTGCTCGCGCAGGTGAGTCAGGGCGCGGCTTTGCCGTTGTTGCCGATGAAGTTCGCAAACTCGCCGAGCGCACACAAAAAGCGACCAAAGAAATTTCCACGATGATAAAAACCATTCAAAACGAGATGGGTGCTGCCGTCAAGGGCATGAACGAAGGCACAACATTGGTACAGCAAGGCACACAACTTGTCAGCCAGACGACGCAGGCATTGGAGCAGATTATCAACCGCACGAGTAAGGTTTCCGATGTCATGTCGCAAGTGGCAGCCGCCAGCGACCAACAGTCGTCCACCAGCGACCTGATGGCAAGCAGTATGCACACGATGTCCTCCGTTGTCGAGGAATCCACGCGCGGCGTACAGGATATTGCCCGAAGCATCGAAAGTCTGATGCGTCAAGCAGACGACCTCCGCGATTCGATTAGCCGCTTTGTTCTCAGTAATGAAGCCAGATTGACGAACGCTGGGCAGCGCAGTTTGCCAGTATCGCGTACACGATCATTGCCCCCATCGCAGACCAAATTCTAAGTATTGAGTAACTGGTCAGGTATGTTGTCAAGGATGTCCACGAATCACACGAATTGACACGAATCAAGAGCATTTTTTGAGCAATAATCCATTCAAACCTTATTATTCGTGAGGATTCGTGCGATTCGTGGATGATTTTTCGAGACCTGACCAGTTACAGTATTGACGGTTTACTGGAGTGCGAGCGAAGTTCGCGTCGTACAACCATCTTTTTGCAAAAACCGTCACTTCTTTTACCATTTTTCCCTACAACTATGAACCGTTACGCCGCATTTTTCCTACCATTCGCGCTTGTTGCCGGAGTGGATATGCACCACGCCACCAGTGATACGCCAAAAGCAAAAACACCCGCCGCAAAAGCCACAGCAATGAAAACAACAGCAACCGCCGATCAAGCCTCCTGCTGCTCTCTCGAAGAATCCAATACCTCAAACAACCAAGCAACCACCCAATTTGCCGCCCTTTCCGCCGACCGCGCCTTTGTCAATAAGCACGAAGAGCCGCTTGCTGCCTCGTTCCAGACCAAAGGCACTGCCATCAAGGTAAAAGCTGCCGATGGGACGGAGTGTTTCGGCTACGAAATCAAACCGACGGGAAAAGAGAGCAAGAATGTTATTTTTGTTATTCACGAGTGGTGGGGCTTGAACGATTATATCAAGCAAGAAGCCGATAAACTCAGTGCCGAACTGGGCGCACGGGTGATTGCACTTGACCTTTACGACGGGAAGGTCGCCACAACGCGCGAGGATGCCGGAAAGTATATGCAATCGAATAAAGCAGAGCGCTCCAAGGCAATCATTGGCGCTTTTCAGCAATACGTTGGCACAGATGCCAAAATTGCCACTATTGGCTGGTGTTTTGGCGGTGGCTGGTCGCATCAGGCTTCGCTGGCTCTTGGCAAACAAGCCGTTGGTTGCGTGATTTACTACGGTATGCCGGAAACCGATGCCACCAAACTCGCCACG
>JAAFHM010000516.1 GCA_013298375.1 Ignavibacteria bacterium
GGCTTCTTGGAGTGAGAGTTTCGGCATGAGAAAGAGCGAAAATAATGATGAAATAGTGCTTGGCTAGAAGAACAAATTTCCGTATTATCAGCCCTTTTTCCTACCTTTTTCATGCGATTGCCCTAGCCGACAAGCCGCCACGTTTGGCACGGACGTAATCAAAATCGCCGTCGCGGGTTTCAATCGGAATGCCGATAAACTCCCGCACAAATTTGAAATTTTTCACCCGCAAACGGTATGGCAAATCCACGTGTCCATCCAGAATGATGTATTTGTGCGCCAAACGCTCGGCAGTAGCGCGTAAACGCTCGTCCGTGCTTGAGGGAGGCTGCTGCGCCATGAGTTTCCCTGCCCAAAGACTAAGGGCAAGAGCGAGAGTAAAAACAAAATGTTTCATAGGGCAAGGAAATATGCGGTGAGAAAATTATCGGATTTTTTCGCGTGGAAGAAGCCGTTCCCGCGAGGCTCTCGTTTCTTAACGAGGGTCTCGCTCCGGCCGTAAGAGCGTACGGCGGAGAGCGAGAGCCTCGCTCAAGGCAGCGAGACCCTCGCACAAAATACGGCTTTTTCCCCATTGCACCCGTCCCAAAATTTGCCTATTTTTCCTCCCAAATCCACCCCGTTCCCGCTTCACTTGCCTTCACACTCTATGCCGCTTATTACCGTGCTTTGCTACCTTGCGCTGTGTGCCGCACCAATGCTGGCACAAACGACCATCAAACAACCGCCCACAGCCCACGTCCGCTTTGAGCGCATCAACACCGCAAACGGGCTTTCCAACAACGAAATTACCTGCATCTTCCAAGACCGCGATGGCTTTATGTGGTTCGGCACCGCCGACGGGCTGAATAAGTATGACGGTAACACCATCACCGTCTATCGCAGTGATGATGCGCGTCCTTGGACGACGATTCCGTCGAACCAAATCAATGCCATCACGCAGGATGAAGGGGGAAACGTTTGGGTGGGAACGCAAAGCGGTGTGGCGATTTTGAACCGCCAGACGCAAGTGTGGGAGCGGTTTTCGCGTGGTGTGAAAGATTCGCTTGGAAAGCCCGTTGCGTACAGTGTCGGTAATATGAATGTGGATAGGCACGGTAATATTTGGTTAAAAACGGAAAACAGTATTTTATCCCGCTATGATTGCAGATCACATAAACATATCATTTATATTGACAAACGACAGTTACAAACTGATATAAAGCACCTAAAGCCAGATACAGTATTATCCATTGGATTTATTGCTTGGGGAAATATACTATTCAATGGAATTGGCTCAGATACCGATATGTATATGACTGGCTCCGATACTATACAAGGGCGCGTTTACAGCTATAATCATGTAAACAGGACTTTTAGGAGTATTACGGGATACTGCCCAACTCGATTCAATGCAGTTGCTGACGATGGGCAAAACTTATGGTACAGCATTGAGCAACCAATTCCAAAAGCAAAAGGCAACCAAATACGTTTAGTTGCCACCAGCAAAAGCGGCAAAGGCACACAGATCCTTGACAATTTCGGCTCAGTGTTTTCGTTGATCGTCGTACAAGAAGAGGTTTGGTGCGCTATTCCATACAAAGGTATCCTGCGGGTAAATCGCAATACGAGAAAGCCTGTTGACCTTATTGTAAATGATCCAAGTTCTGCAAAAGGACTTTCTAGCAATTGGCTATCGACGTTATTTAGGGATAAATCGGGCGTTGTTTGGGTAGGAACCGACAACGGCGTAGCAAAATTTGCCCCAAGCCCTATTTCGAGCATAGAAAAAAGCTATGTAGATTCAACAAGTTTGCCAAGTAACAGTATTTATGCGGTCTGCGAAGATTCACTTGGCAATATTTGGCTAGGAACTTCTCAGGGTTTAGCGGAGTTTGCGCGTAATACGAATACCATCAGCAGATTTTCACGTTTCCACCAGATTCACCCTCGCCATATCAACGATATTCGTGCTTTATGCTTGGAGTACTCTTCAGTTAGCCCCAAGCGTCGAAATAATTTATGGGTTGGCACTTGGGGTATGGGGTTGATGCTCTTCGACATCAAACAACGCAAGTATGTGAGCAATACACAGCCTTTACAAGCGAAATGTACGAATTTTCCATTTCCGGGATGGGTTAGCACAATCGTCCAAACTTCTCCAGATTCTCTATGCTTCAATCAATGGGGCGGACCATACTGGATATTGAATTTACGCAAACCCAATGCAGTTGATACTTTAATCCCTCGAATGACTGTTTTAGATTCAAGTTTTCAATATAAAGCTGGAATGAGTTTATACCCTCAGTTGCTTTGGGGTTACTTAAATTTGCATATAACGATTGACAAACGAGGCACACTCTGGTCTGGCGGCGAAGGTGATGGAAATGGAAGAATATCCGGCTTATTCCGCAAAAAGCACGGCGAAAACTGGACACTTATCGCCAAACCCAACAAAGGCGATACCAACAGCCTTCCCACCGACATCATCCACGCCATTTACGAAAGCACACGCGGCGACCTCTGGCTCGGCACCGCCGACGGTCTCTGCCGTTTCGACCGCGAAACCTTGCGCGTACGCCGTTTCGCGCTGCCGAACAACGTGGTCATGGCAATTCAAGAGGACAATCACGGTAATCTTTGGTGCGCCACCGCAAAAGGACTTGTCTGCTTTAATCCCCAAACCGAAGCAGTGATGCGGGTTCTGCGCCCTATTGACGGGCTGCCGTCGTGGAGTTTCAATCGCGGAGCAAGCATGAAAAGCCGTCGCACGGGCGAACTCTTTTTTGGCACCAACGAGGGTCTGTGCTGGTTTCATCCCGATTCGCTCCGCGAGGCAGACGTAAAGCCGCTCATCGCCTTCACGAAATATGCCATTACCCGCGAAAACGGCACGGATTCTACGCTGGCGGTGCTGGCAGGAACGGCGCATTTCGCGGACGGCACAATCGAACTTTCCCACCGCGACAAAGGTTTTTCCTTTGAAATGGCGGCACTGGATTTCAAATCGCCTTTGGACAACGAATACGCCTACAAGCTGGACGGCTTCGATAAAGACTGGAATAGCGTGGGAAATCGGCGTTTTGCGAGCTACACCTCGCTGCCCGACGGCGAATACACGCTGCGCATCAAAGCTGCCAATGCCGATGGCGTGTGGAACGAAGCCGCAACCGTGCTGCGCATCCGCGTCCGTCCCCCGTTTTGGCGCACGTGGTGGTTTTTTGGGCTTTCTGCTATCGTGAGTATTGGTGCGGTGGTCGGGGTAACGCGCTTGGTGTCGGCACGGCGCTTTGCACGGGACTTAGCGCAGGAGCGCGAACGCTTGGAAGCCACACAAGCACTGGATATGGCGCGTCTCGAAAAAGAGCGCGAGGTCGAGCGGGAGCGTTTGGAAAGCGAACTGGCGTTGGAGCGAGAACGGGGGCGGATTTCGCAGGATTTGCATGATGAATTGGGTCCGGGCATGACGAAAATTTTGATGCTTGCCGGAGTTGCCGAAAGCGAGCCGGAAAGCCTGAACCCGCATGAAATCACGCTCACAGCGCAGGAAGTGATGAAAGCAATGGCAGGGGTGATTTGGCTGGCGAAACCGGAAAATGATACGATGCCCAATCTTATCGCGTATTTGCGGGAATATGCCGACAATTATTGCAGCATCGTCGGCATTCACCTTGTCTTCGAGACACCGAGAAGCATTGACAACGTACCGCTTTTAGGAGAAGTGCGGCGCAGCGTGTTTTTGGTCATCAAAGA
>JAAFHM010000488.1 GCA_013298375.1 Ignavibacteria bacterium
CTTCCCTCCGAATATTATGAACACTTACGTCATAGCCGACGGCGGAAACGATGTCGTGCTGATAGATGCTGGCACCCGTTTTATGAAAGACCGAATTCTACGAACCTTGGACCGCTTTTTTGCTGAAGAGCAGCATAAAAACAAGCGCCTTTTGGCTCATGCACTGACACACGTTCATCCCGACCACCAAGGCGCAAGCAAAGCGGTCTGCGATACGTTCCATGTTCCGTTGTGGTGCGGCGAGCGCGATGCTGCCTTGATGGAGCAGGGAATTGTCGAAAGTGGTGCAACGGAGGGCTTTTTAGGGCTTATTGGGCGTATGTGGGCGGGTCCGGCGCATCCTGTTTCGCGGCAATTATGCGAAGGGGATAGCGTGGCGGGTTTTCAGGTGATGGAGTCGCCCGGACACACGCCTGGGCATATTGCTTTTTGGCGAGAGTCCGATAAATGCTTGATTTTGGGCGATGTTGTAAACGGAATGAACCTGATGACGGGCTTTCCGGGCATCAATGAGCCGCCTGTGGCTTTCACGGCAGATGTGGCACAAAATCGTTTGTCTATTCGTAAACTTTCCGCGCTGAAGCCAGAGATTGTGTGCTTTGGACATGGTGCGCCGCTTCGGGGAGGGGAGAAATTGCAAGCGTTTGTGAGAAAATTACCCAATGAGCATTGAAAAGTATTTGTATTTACTTCTAACTTTTGTAAGTTGCGCGTATTAACACGTAGTTGTTGGCACTGATGACAAATTTTTGATAGGAGTAATTGCCATGAAGCAAATTTTGAAACAACTCCATTTTCTGACGGTTCAAGCGATTTTTGTTGGGATCGTATTGTTATTCATAAGCTGTGGTTCTCCTAATCCCGTTGGCTCTCCAACTCAACAGGGGAGAGGTAATGTGCCTGTTCAAGCAGGAACAATAACCGCCGGAGAATGGAATGATTTGGCAAACTGGTCATTTTGGCAGCGGCTTTTTGCTTCGTGGCAATCTCTCTTGCAGCCGTGGCAAATCCAGCCCGCAGAGCGGGTCGTCGTGGAGGTGTTGAATGAGCAAAATCTGGCTCTGCCCAACATTGTTATCAGTTTGAAAGATTCTTTAGGCGTTACGACGCTTGCTCAGGCTCGTTCCGATAATTCCGGGATGGTTTTTCTTTTCCCCACAATGCTTGGTGTGCCAACCCGCATTGGCTCTGTAAACACCGTGCGCATCGTCGCAGAGGTCAATGGTCAGAGCATTGATGGCGGCATGGCAGAAGTAAACAGTGCGCAGCCGATCCGCATAAAACTTCCGATAGCAAGGACGGTGAATCGGACACTGGATGTCATGTTTGTCGTTGATGCAACGGGGTCGATGGGTGATGAAATTCAGTATTTGAAAGTCGAATTACAGGACGTTCTGCGCCGGGCGCAACAGCAATCGGGTATGACGCAACTCCGCATGGCAAGCGTGTTTTATCGTGATTATGGGGATGATTATGTTGTGCGCCCTTTTCCTTTTACAACGGACATTAACTCTCTGGTGAATTTTATTGGTCAGCAAGATGCCGCTGGCGGTGGTGATTTCCCGGAGGCTGTTGACGAAGCGCTGGTGGAAGCTATTACCAAGCAGCAATGGAGCGGTTCGGCGGTCAATAGATTGTTGTTCTTGATACTTGATGCCCCACCGCGTTTGAATTCGTCTGTCGTAGAGCGATTGCAGAGAGTGATGCGCCAAGCAGCAGTGCAAGGCATTCGGATTATTCCCATCACGGCGAGCGGTATTAATCGTGAAACCGAAGCACTCATGCGCTCTCTGGCTATTGGTACGGGCGGAACATACATTTTCATTACCGATAATAGCGGCGTTGGAAATGATCATCTGGAAGCAACCGTTGGGCGATATGATGTGGAGTTTCTGAACAACCTTATTTTGCGCCTTTTGCTGAAATATTCCATTATCCCGTAGCGGAAAATTCTTGGAGTGTATTCCTTTCAGCTTTTCTTGGTCATCATCATTTGCTGCTTCTTTTGCAGGCGTTCCGCCGATTCAGGGTCATGCGATGGCAAATACACGAGTGGGATGCGCCCAGCAAGCGTTTTGAAGCGCCGATATGTTTCACGTGCCGCATTGGGGTTGATACAAATTCCTGCTATTTTTCCTGCCAACAGTTGTTGTTCGGTAAACGATGCGTCGCCCGCAAAGCAGTATGCTACGCCATTTTCAATGAGCAGCACGGATTGATGCCCAAGCGTGTGTCCCGGTGTGGGGATGGCATACAAGCCGGATGCAATGCGGTGCGCCGCTTGGAAAGGATTGTCGTTTGCCGAAAGTTCGCCGAGCGGTATGTTTGCCTCGTGTGTGATGAAGCGGGGTTTGAGCCACTGAGGAAATGTTGTTTTCGCAACGCCAAAGGGTTGTTCCCATTCGATTTTGGGAAAAAGAATTTCCGGCGTTGGCAAAAAGCGTAAACCGTCGGTGTGGTCAAGATGCCCATGTGTAAGAAGAACCGCATCAATATTACTTTCTTTAATACCAAGTCGTTCAAAATGGCTTTCCAACTGCTCTTCTGCGGGAATATCAATTTGTAAAATTCGCCGATTCACCCACGCATCGCCTTTTCCTGCTTCGCCAAAATACTCTGGCTCGTGAACATGGGTATTTTCGCCGGTATCTACTAAAAACGTGCCGCCCGGATGCTCAATAAGCCACATCCAAACGGGCATTTTTTCTGTCCATTGGGAACTCAGCAAAATTGAGGGGAAGCGCAATGCTTCGATGCCGGAATACTCGCGGTGCGGCGGGCGCACTTGCACCCAGCCGGAACGTAAGGCATGAACACGAATGCGCTCGGAAATTTGAACGCTAACGATGCTTTCTGTATTTTGGTAGGAATTACTCATTCTCGAATATTTTGAAAACAATGATGAAAACAGCCCTCGTAACTGGCGCAAACAAAGGCATCGGCTTGGAAATAGCCAAAGAACTCTGTGAAAAAGGCTTTAACGTTTTTCTAGCAGCAAGGAATCCGCATTTAGGCTCAGAAGCCGCTTCCTATCTTGTTCGGCAGAAGTACCTATGTACGTTTGTTCCGATGGATGTTGCGGACAGCGCAAGTATTCGTGAGGCTTTTCGGTTTGTTTCCTCGAAAATACAACATTTGGACGTGCTTGTCAATAATGCAGGAATACTGCTCGACCATTCGCAAAGTATTCTCACCACGCCTGAAAGCCTTATCCTAACTACACTTCAGACTAATGCTGTTGGTGCGCTTTTGGTTGCGCAAACATTTTTACCGCTCATGCAGCGCGGCGGGCGAATAATCAACGTGTCCAGTTCCGGCGGACAGATTTCACGCGGTGCCAGCACTTTTGCTCCCGCGTATTGTATTTCAAAAACGACGATGAATGCGATAACTTTGCAACTTGCATCAGAACTTGCTCCGCAGGGAATTGCCGTGAATGCAATGTGTCCCGGATGGGTACAAACCGAAATGGGCGGAGCGGGCGCACAACGTACCGTTCAACAAGGCGCAGATACGGCAGTGTGGCTTGCTACGGAAGCCCCGCAAGCGCTTACCGGAAAATTTTTGCAAGATCGTAAGGAAATTGTGTGGTAGCCAAAGTGCGCGCCAGAAAGCGTGGTTTTACTGTTTTTTCGTCTCTTTTTATTCAACTCTCACACACCAAACAATATGCTGAGATTTTCATTCATCGTCTTATTTCTCGTCTCAACGAGCCTCTTTGCCCAAACTACCGCCACAATCTCCATTCCCACGCCGTTTGTAGGAACAATTCACCATTTTGAGCAGTTTTCTTCCACATTCCTCCCGCCTCGAAACATAGATGTATGGCTGCCTGTGGGCTATGAAGAGCAATCGAAGGCGGGTAAAA
>JAAFHM010000527.1 GCA_013298375.1 Ignavibacteria bacterium
GATGCTGAAGTTGGCGGTTATTTATTTTGCCTTGCTGCCCCTGGAAGAGCGCTTACACACATTTTTTCTTGGAAGGCAGAAAGAGCCTTCTGTCTGAGGTTTTTCGTCATCAGTACGGAAATAACCCGAATCGCTATCATTACCCCACAATTTTACTCTTCAATTATGACACCACCACCCACAACACAAGATTTCAAGAGCTTTGCCGATGTTCGCGCCAATATCATTGGCTACGACGACCTCATTGATACGCCATTTGGTGCAAAACGCATTGTTTATGCGGATTGGATAGCCAGTGGGCGGCTCTATGCACCGATCGAACGGGTGTTGACCGAAAAATTTGGTCCGCTTGTGGCGAATACTCACACCGAAACAACTGCCACCGGAACCGCAATGACACTTGCTTACCACGAGGCTCAACAGATTATCAAAGATCACGTCGGGGCAAGCACTGATGATGCTTTGCTGATGGTGGGTTCAGGAATGACGAGTGCGCTAGCAAAATTGCAGAGAATCTTGGGGTTGAAAGTGCCAGAGCAGCTTCAGGCATATTGCACTATTCCCGATGATGCCCGTCCTGTAGTGTTTTTGACTCATATGGAGCATCATTCCAATCAAACGTCGTGGTTGGAAACCATCTGCACGGTGGAAATTATTCGCCCCAATGCGCAGGGACTCGTGGATATGAGTCATTTGGACGAACTGCTCGTCAAATATGCCGACCGCTCCATGAAAATTGCCTCGGTCACGTCGTGTTCCAATGTGACGGGCATTTTTACGCCGTATCACGCCATTGCCAAACGAATGCACGAGGCGGGAGGCTGGTGTTTTGTGGATTTTGCCTGTTCCGCTCCGTATGTTCCTATCACGATGCACCCTTCGGACTCTTCGGAGCGATTGGATGCAATTTTCTTTTCGCCGCACAAGTTTTTAGGCGGTCCCGGCACTCCGGGCGTGCTGATTTTCAACAAATCGCTCTATTCCTTGCGTGTACCCGACCAGCCGGGCGGCGGGACGGTGAAATGGACAAATCCTTGGGGTGAGCATCGGTATATTGAAGACATCGAAGCCCGCGAAGACGGCGGTACACCTGCATTTCTGCAAACCATCAAAGCAGCGCTGGCAATTCGGTTGAAAGAGTCTATCGGGGTGGAAGCAATCCGTGTGCGGGAAGAAGTCTTGGTAGAGCGCGTATTTGCTGCGTTGCTGGATGTACCGAAACTTCACATTTTGGCGAAAGACAACCGTGAGCGCATCGGTATTTTTTCCTTTTTTATTGAAGGAATGCACTACAATCTTGGTGTGAAACTGCTCAATGACCGCTTCGGTATCCAAACACGCGGTGGATGCTCGTGCGCAGGGACATACGGACATTTCCTGCTGAATGTTTCCTACAACTATTCTCATTCCATCGCCTGTAAAATTGATGATGGTGATTCTTCGGAAAAGCCAGGCTGGATACGGTTTTCCGCGCATCCGTCCATGACCGATGCCGAAGTGGAGTTTATTTTGAACGCGATTCGGGAGCTTGCCGCCAACCACGAAGAGTGGGGGCGGGAATACGTCTATGATGCCGCAAGCAATGAATTTCATCATGCTGAATGGAAAAGCCCTGCGCAAGGTATGGTACGGGAATGGCTATCGGCAGTCTGATAGGGTTGTACAGACAGTGCAATCGCTTCCCGTTCAATCTCCTTTTGTTCATCTCTGGCAAAATTGTTATCTTGGGCGCTTTGTTTACCGTTGTAACTCCATGCCTTCCCATTTTTTTTCTTGATAACACTATGAAAAAGTTTACGTTGCTGATGATTCTTTGTACGGTTATTTCCACTGTAAGCGCTTTCGCGCAGGAACTTACCAATCTTTCCTTTCTTCAAGGTGGCGGCTATACCTTGATTTTTCGCCATTCTACCGCCCCGGGCGGCGCTCCACCAAGCGGGTCGGGCAATGATGTTGCCAGCACAACAGACTCCCTTTGGTGGATGCGTTGCGATCCTAATACCTCACGCCAACTGAGTGCACAAGGGCGAAATGAAGCAATGAATATTGGGCGCACCTTCAAACGATTGAATATTAAAATTAGCCGTATTGCTTCGAGCGAATTTTGCCGCTGCTACGAGACCGCAGCCTTGATGAATACAGGCTTACCAATTACACTTTCACAAGGCTTAACGATGACGCTTTACAACGATGATTTGCGCCGTCGTACGATTGATTCCCTCGCAAGCCCCATGCCGCCACAAGGTACAAATTCTGTTTTAGCGACACATGGTATTGCTTTTAGCGATACGCTCTATAATCGAATTGCTTCTCTATTTTGGAGCGATGCTGCAATTTATCGTAATCGCCAGAATGCTCGTCCCGAATTTGTTGGTTTCATTCGTGCGGCAACGTGGAATCAACAAGCAGTCGGTATTGCGCGGCAGGACGAAGCGCCTGTGAGTGAAATTACGGTTGCCCCCAATCCCGCATCGGAAATGCTTTCGCTCAGAACACCAGAAAAGTACAAAGTTCGTATTATCAATCAACTGGGGCAAGTCCTTGTGGATGATGACACGCTCAAAGATTCTCGGAGTTTGAATATTGAAGATTGGACACGGGGCGCATACACGGTGATTTTCTCGAATAGTAAGCGCACGGTATCGCAGCGATTTGTGAAGAATTAAGAGAATATCTTTGCTCAAAAAAATTCAAGAAAAAAGCCCAAGAACCTCGAAATAACGAGAGTCTTGGGCTTTTTCTTGTGCATGAAATTAACTGGCTTTTCAGAGTTTCCTCGCGTAGTCTTGTAAAAATTTCCGCTCTGATGGGGTGAGCGAGGCTTGCCCTTTTTCGTTGATTTTATCCAAAATTTCGTTCAAGTGTTCTTCGTCAAGTGGCGTATCATCATCTTCTTCCTCGGAACGACGTTCCATGCCTGCCAAACGGCGATCAGCGTCGCTGGAATAGGTGCTGCGCCCGACCGAAGCAGGCGAGGGAGCCGTTGAGCGGCGCGTTGTCGTCGTCGGACTTGGACGCTCGTCGCGGCGGAAGAGCGAAAATTCGCCGGAAGAGAATTTCCCAAAATAGAGATGGGAGAAAATGAAGCCGAAAAATACCCCAAACCCCGCATCAGCAAAGGCATTGATGAGTGCTGATGGGTTAAATGAAAGGCTGATAATGCTCCCAGCAACTGCCGCAATAAACATAATACCCAAAAGCATGGTCGCCCTGAGCGGAATGAGTCCAAAGAGTGAAACTTCACCCGTCGGGTACAAATAGACGTACATCGTCAGAACAAACAGCGCCAATGCTGTCGTTCCGGCAAGCGGCACACTGGAAATCCACAGCACTGGGGCGTATGCCAAGCCATGCACCACCACAAACAACGCTATAATGGCGATAAGGCGGCGTGGCTTCAAAATCCGCTCCACCTCCGGTGCAAAAAAGTAAAGAACGGCGCTTGAGGAAAGCATTTCCCAAAAACTACTTGATGCAAGGGGGTACGTGATAAACCGCCAATACTGACCACCGCTCACCGACGTAACAGGCAACAACGCCAGCCACTGCGTGAGCGCACCACGAAGCGCGAGATTGACAAAATACACCGCGCCCAGCATGAGCAAAAGGCGGTGCGAAGTCGGAAGCAGTTGCCAAAATAGCATAG
>JAAFHM010000320.1 GCA_013298375.1 Ignavibacteria bacterium
TTCTACATCGCTTTCGCCTGTGAAAGAGGAATTTGCTCCAAATGAGCCGCTCGTGCTGGGTGCGCTGAACTACGATATTGTCGTGGATTCGCCTGTCGAAATTGGCAATCATTTCGTGGCAAGTTTTGAGCATCAAGGATCGGTGGTAGAAACTGCTATTGCGTATAGAGGGAATTTCAATCCTGAATGGCTCCAAGACCGCATCAAAACTCTTGTTGAGCGAGAAGCACAGATTTTCGGCGGACTTCCCTTTGACCGCTATGTCTTTATTATTCATCTCTTTCCGGGAATGCGCGGCGGCGGCTTGGAACACGCCCGTTCATCGGTGAACGCTATGGATTCGTGGGGCGATACCGCAAAGCTGCATCGGCTCTTGTCTTTGCTGGTGCATGAGTTTTTGCACGTTTGGAATATCAAGCGTATTCGCCCGTTGGAGCTGGGTCCGTTTGATTACAACCGCGAAAATTATACGCGAATGCTCTGGCTTGTGGAAGGCGCGACTTCGTATTACGACGACCACCTCACGCATCGGTGCGGCTTCTACACGCGGGCAGACTATTTCAAAGTTCTCTCCAAAGACCATCTTTCGCCCTTTTTCCGCCAACCCGGACGCAATGAAGCCAGCATTAAGGACAACAGCTTCCAAGCGTGGGTGAAGCTCTATCTGCCGCACGACGACTCGGCGAACCGCAATGTGTCGTATTATCTGCATGGCGGCTTGATTTTCTTGTGCTTGGAATTGTGGATTATTGCCGAATCAAAAGGCACAAAACGGCTTGACGACGGCTTTCGTGCGCTTTGGGCAATGTACAAAGCCCGTCCTGAGCGCGGCATAACGGAGGAAGAATTTATCGAAGCAGTGGAAGGTGCAACAGGCGTTGCAATTCGTGCGAATCTCACAAAATGGCTCAATGGCAAAGGCGACAACCTGCCATTTGATGTGCTTTTTGAGCGATTTGGCTTGGAATGGAAAGAACAAGCGCCCACCGAACCCACAAAAATCGGCGAGGAAATTCCCGGAATGCCCGTACTGGCAAAGCTCTTCACAGGGCTAACACTGAAAACTGAAAGCGGGCGGCTCGTGGTAACGCAAGTAGAGGATTTCTCCCCTGCTTACGAAGCAAGCATTGGTGCGGATGACGAGATTATTTTTGTCAATGGGCAGCGCTGCACTTCGGCAGAAGAATTTGATACGCTTTTGGCGAAAAAAGGCACGGAAAGCCCTTCGGAACTGGTGCTGTCGTCAGATTTGGGCATGACTACTGTCCGTCTTACGCCCAAGCAAATGCCGGATTTTGCGCTCACGGCGAAGGACGATGCGAGTGATGAGCAAAAGGCATTGTTGGAGTTTTGGTTAGCAAGGTAAATTCGTTGTAACTGGTCAGGTATGTTGTCAAGGATGTCCACGAATCACACGAATTGACACGAATCAAGAGCATTTTTTGAGCAATAATCCGTTCAAACTTTATTATTCGTGAGGATTCGTGCGATTCGTGGATGATTTTTCGAGGCCTGACCAGTTACAATTCGTTAAAATAAAGAGCAAAGGAAAAACCCAATGTCCTCACAACCCTTACCACAACAGCTTTTCACGATAGAAGAATATCTGGAACGTGAGGAAAAAGCCGCCTACAAAAGCGAATATTACAAAGGCGAGATTTTTCCTATGGTTGATACCAGCAGTGCTTATGACGGTAATGGTGCGGCTCTTGTCATGGCTGGTGGCAGTATGCGCCATTCTAATATCGGCGGCAATATTTACCACGCTTTGCGTAAGTATCTGGTGGGAACATCTTGCCGCCCGTTTAATAGCGATATGCAAATCCATATCCCAATGGAGCAGCTTTTTACTTATCCTGATGTTTCCGTTGTTTGCGGCAAACGCGACCTTTTTCGAGACAAAGCCTTGATGAATCCTGTTGTGATAGTTGAGGTTTTATCGGATTCGACGGAAAGTTACGATAGAGGCACAAAGTTTCGTTTGTATAGCAGAATTGCTTCTTTGCAAGAGTATGTGCTTGTCTCGCAGAATGAGCGCATTGTGGAGGTTTTTCGTCGCAATGAGCAGCAACGGTGGGAATTATTCGTATTCGCCGAAAATGAAAATGTTGAATTAGCATCCGTCGAATGTACGCTTACGATGGAGGAAATTTACGAAGACTCAGAATAGGGCATGAAAACTTGCTTTCAAGCCATTAATCCAAACATCGCCAATCAAGCAATTACGCATCAAGCAATCCAACAACCATGAACTACACCATCATCGGCGCAGGCAAAAGCGGCTTACACGCTGCTTTTCTAGCGCAAGACCTCGGACACAATGTTTTTCTCACCGAAGCAAAGCCGGAAGCGGAGGCAAAATCTGCCGCAGAGCAGCTCGCAAAACGCAGTATTGATGCCGAGTTTGGCGGACATACGAACAAGGGCTTGAAGGCGGATATTATCGTTGCTTCGCCCGGAGTGCCGCCCTCGAACCCGTTTATTCAAGAAGCGGAAAAACAGAACATTCCGATTATCAGCGAAATCGAATTTGCATGGCGGCAGCTTGATACCGTGCGGAACCCCGTCGTTGCTATCACCGGGACAAATGGCAAAACCACGACGACGGCGCTAACGGCGCATATTCTGAACAATTCCGGCAAAAAAGCGATTGCCTGTGGGAATATCGGCACGGCGATTACGTCCGTTGTGCGGGGGCTGGAAGCGGGAACAATTTTGGTCGTGGAAGCCAGTAGTTATCAGCTTGACCGCATTGTGGATTTTCGCCCCGATGTGGCGCTATTGCTGAACATCACCCCCGACCACCTAAGCTATCACGGCACATTCGAGAACTACTGCGCCGCGAAGTATAAAATTACTTTGAACCAAAACGAAAAAAATGTGTTAATTTTGAACGCCGATAATGAGCCGTCTTTAGCAGCAGCGGCGCATTCCCGCGCACAAATCCTTCACTTCGGCGTACATCCTTTGCAGCAAGGCTTGTACGTATCATCAGGAAAATTGCTCATTCCCCGTGGGCATCCTGATTCACAGCATAAAGAGGAACAATTAATGATGGTTGATGAACTCCGTATTCCCGGAATTCACAACGTGTATAACTCAATGGCGGCAGCCCTGGCTGCGCGTGCCTTTGAGATACGCAATGAGAATATTCGGGACAGTTTGATGAGTTTTGCCGGTGTTGAGCATCGCTTGGAATATGTCCGAACGGTCGGCGGCGTTGAGTATATCAACGATTCCAAAGCAACCAACATCAACTCTACGTGGTATGCCCTTTCCAGCTATTCCAAACCCCTTGTATGGATTGCCGGTGGTCGCGGCGATAACAACGACTACTCCACGCTTGATGACCTTGTGCGTCAAAACGTGCGATGCGTCATTGCTATTGGCGAAGAAGCAGATGCTATTTTTAATCACTTCAGTTCGATGGTGCGGTGCGTGAAGGCTTCGTCTCTCCAAGATGCGGTTTCTCGTGCGGCAGACTTCGCGGAAAGTGGCATGGCAGCGCTCTTTTCTCCGGCTTGCAAGTCGTTTGATATGTTTGCGAATTATGAACATCGCGGGCAGGTCTTCAAAGAAGCCGTTACTGCCTTATAGTCCAGCAAAATAGTCCGGTAAAAACCATGAATCCACCCGCATTTGTCGCAAACCTACGCCAGCAAGCCCTTACGCGCTCGCATATAGACTGGATGCTCTTTTTGGCATCGGTCGCGCTCATGCTGTTCAGTATTGCGTTTGTGTATAGCGCTAGTGCCTACTTTGCGGATGTGAAATTTGGTTCGCCGGAGAAACTTTTTGTCTTGCATACAGTCCGCGTGGTGCTGAGTTTGATGATTATTCTGCTTTTTTCCCGCATTGACTATCATCTCATTTGGAAGTATTCCAAATCTCTCCTGATTTTTTCGTTGGTATGCCTCGTCTTTGTCCTCTTGGCAGGAACAACCATAAAAGGGGCTAAACGCTGGATTGGCTATGGTCCGTTAAGTTTTCAGCCATCCGAACTTGCCAAGTTTGCCCTCGTGATTCATCTTGCACGTCTTTTGGCGGAAAAGCAAGGTTACATCAAGGATTTCCAACGTGCTTTCCTGCCGATGCTCTTTTGGATTGTTGCTACTGCCGCGCTGATTGCCAAGCAGCCGAATTTCTCCACCGCAGGTGTTATCTTTATTCTGGGCGTTCTTTTGCTGTTTATCGGCAATGCGAATGTATTGCACATTGCGGGATTATTCGTGCTGGGTTTGATTGGAGGCGGCTTGTATGGAATTTCGGCGGATTATCGTATGCAGCGTATAACCGATTTTACCCAGCAATTTAGTTCCATGTTCGACGCAGAAAATGTCCGTAATGTAAATTATCAACTTCAGCAAGCAATTCTAGCATTTGGCAATGGTGGGGTTATGGGCATGGGACCCGGTCAGAGTCGGCAACGAGACTGGTTTTTGCCGGAATCCTACGGCGATTTTATTTTCTCTATTATCGGCGAAGAATACGGTTTTATCGGGGTTTTGGCAATTATTATTGCCTTTGCACTGATTCTCTGGCGAGGCTTTATCACGGCTCGCCGTGCGCCGGATGATTTCGGGCGATTCCTTGCGGGCGGCATCACCATTACCTTTGCACTCTATGCTGTGATTAACATGGGCGTAACAACGGGGCTTTTACCGACCACAGGCTTGCCGCTTCCCTTCATTAGCTATGGCGGTACGGCTATTCTTTTTTCGGCTGCGGCATTGGGTGTGCTGCTGAATATTTCCGCACAATCTCACAAAATCTAGCTCTCCGGCATTTACCTCTCGAAAAATTTCCGTAAGTTTGTGATTCTCGTGAACCTCACAAACCAAACGAAATCCGCATGAACGCTATCACATATAAGGACTGCCTTGTTGGCTTGGTAACATACAATAATGGGGAAGACCTCGAAAAGACACTCGCTAAATTTCCTCAAAACCCACCATATTCCGTCGTTGTCCATGTTGATGGCTCGACCGACGGCTCCGATGCTTGTTTAGAGCATTTTCCTTACCCTGTCATCCGCACCAATCCCAATCGAGGTGTTGGAAAAGCTATTAAAAATTGCATTGAATATGCTCGTACTCATGGCTTCAAGGCAGTCGCAATCATTCCCGGCAACAATAAAAATCACCCGGAAGAATTGCCGATATTATTTGAGCCAATTTTAAGCGGAAAGGCTGATTACGTGCAGGGTTCGCGCTACTTGCAAGGCATGGCGGAAGAGCGCCGCCGAGCCCACACACCGCTTTTTCGGCTGGTGATGGTGAAAGTTCATGCGCTCATGTTTAGCATTTTGACTGGAAAGCGCTGCACTGATGCGCTTGATGGGTTTCGTGCCTACAAAGTAGAAATTTTTGATGATCCTGCTATTAACATTTGGCAAGAATGGCTTGATACCTACGAGCTTGAAACATACCTACACTATAAAGTGCTTAAATCCAAGAAGTGGAGCTTTACGGAAGTCGCAACATCAAAGACTTACCCCAGCGATAAAAAAACGCTTTTGAACGTGCAGGGGCGAAAATATTCCCATATCCGACCATTCATTGATTGGTGGCGTATTTTGCGCCCGTTATTGTATTTGATACTTGGCTTGCGAAAATAATACCGTTTTGATTTAAGTTTCGATAGCTTGCTTTCTTTTTTGCTTGTTTTGATGCTGTCGAATCCACGGGAAAGCAGTCAAACGCTGTAAGAGCTTCGGATTTTCCCAGTATTTCTGCAATAT
>JAAFHM010000147.1:0-5186 GCA_013298375.1 Ignavibacteria bacterium
GTCATACCCGAATCGTCTTCGTTTTCGGCGTGAATCGTTTTCACACGGTCAAACTGGACAATACCGTCAAATTTCGCCGTGATGCTGCTTTGTGCCGTAATAAGCGATGCCGTACCGCCCGTGTGGAAGGTGCGGAGCGTCAGCTGCGTACCTGGTTCACCAATGGACTGTGCAGCAATTGTACCAACAGCCTCGCCCGTATCAACCAAGCGTGCTGTGGCAAGGTTACGACCATAGCACTTCGCACATATCCCCTGACGGGATTCGCACGACAGCACCGAGCGCACAAAGACGCTTTCGATAGCCGTATCTTCGATTTTGCGCGAGACCGATTCGTCCAGCAAATCGCCTTTTTTCGCAATAAGTTCACCAGAAAGCGGGTCGGTGATGTCATAGAGCGACACCCGTCCCAAAATCCGCTCGTAAAGCGATTCTTTCACCTCTTCGCCGTCTTTGAGAGCGCGAAGTTCCATACCGCGAATCGTGCCGCAATCATCTTGCGAAATAATCACGTCCTGAGCCACATCGTGCAGACGGCGAGTCAAATAGCCCGCATCTGCCGTTTTAAGCGCCGTGTCAGCAAGACCTTTACGCGCACCGTGCGTGGAGATGAAATACTCCAAAATCGACAGACCTTCTTTGAAGTTCGAGATAATTGGGTTTTCGATAAGTTCGCCCGTCGAACCCGTCACGGATTTTTTCGGCTTTGCCATAAGTCCGCGCATACCGGCAAGCTGACGAATCTGCTCTTTCGAGCCACGCGCTTGCGAATCCATCATCATCCAGAACGTGTTAAAGCCTTGTTTGTGCTTCTGCAACTCGTTGTAGAGTTTGTCGGCAATACGGTTGGTTGCCGACGACCAAATATCAACGATTTTGTTGTAACGCTCGCCGCTTGTGATAACGCCCGCTTGGTAGTAGCTTTCGATTTTGTCAACTTCTAGCTGCGCGGTATCAATCAATTTTACTTTTTCATCGGGAATAATCAAATCTTCGATGCTCACCGACAAACCACCCCGCGTTGCGGCGCGGAAGCCTGTTTCTTTGAGCGCATCCAAAAATTCGACCGTTTTTGCCATGCCTGCTTTTTGGAAGCACAGACCGATGATTTGGCGCAAACGCCCTTTGCCAAGCGCTTCGTTCAAATAGCCCACTTCTTTGGGAACGATTTGGTTGAAAATCACACGCCCGATGGTTGTTTCGACCATTTGCCCGTCAAGACGAACCTTGATTTTTGCGTGCATTTCCGCCACTTCATTGTTGAACGCCATGATAACATCTTCGGCACCGTAGAAAATCATGCCTTCGCCTTTGATTTTCTCTTCTTCGGTCGAACGACGCATTTTGGTCAAATAGTAGCAGCCCAAAACCATGTCCTGCGACGGTACGGTAATCGGAGCGCCATTCTGCGTGTGCAAAATGTTGTGCGAAGCAAGCATGAGCAAAATCGCTTCAAGTTGCGCTTCGTGGGAAAGCGGTACGTGGACAGCCATTTGGTCACCGTCGAAATCGGCGTTGAATGCCGTACAAACAAGTGGGTGCAGACGAATCGCTTTACCTTCAATGAGGCGAGGCTGGAATGCCTGAATGCCCAAGCGGTGCAGCGTGGGAGCGCGGTTCAGCAGTACGGGGTGTCCTTGAATCACGTGTTCCAAGATGTCCCAAACTTCGGTTGTTTTGCGCTCCACCATTTTCTTGGCGCTTTTCACCGTTTTAACGTGTCCGCGCTCAATGAGGCGGCGAATGATAAACGGCTTGAAGAGTTCGACTGCCATGTCTTTTGGCAAACCGCACTCCCAAATTTTGAGCGTCGGACCAACCACGATAACCGAACGACCCGAATAATCCACGCGCTTTCCAAGAAGGTTCTGGCGGAAGCGTCCGGTTTTGCCCTTGAGCATATCGGAAAGGGATTTCAAGGTACGTTGCGATTCGGCGCGGGCTGTCGAGCGGCGGCTGTTGTCGAAGAGCGAGTCCACTGCTTCTTGCAACATCCGCTTTTCGTTGCGCAAAATTACTTCCGGTGCTTTGATGTCAATAAGGCGCTTCAAACGGTTATTGCGAATAATCACGCGGCGGTAAAGGTCGTTCAAATCCGACGTAGCAAAGCGCCCACCTTCAAGCGGTACAAGCGGGCGAAGTTCCGGCGGAATCACGGGAACAACTTCCAGAACCATCCACTCAGGATTGTTCGGAATGCGTCCGTCATGGCGGTCGCGGAATGCTTCCAGAATGCGGAGGCGCTTGAGTTGGTCAGCTTTTTTCTGTTGCGAGGTTTCCACTTTGACCATTTCGCGCAGGTCTCCGGCATCTTTGTCCGGATTTACGCGCTTGAGCAGTTCTTTGATCGCCTCGCCGCCGATAAGAGCAATGAACTTTTTCGGGTCGTCGTCGTCCATGCTGCGCTCTTCGGGTTTGAGCGAATCCATGATGCGCAAATATTCTTCTTCGGTCAGAAGGTCTTTCATCTGCAAGCCGGTATTGCCGGGCTGCACGACGATATAGGATTCGTAGTAAACGATACGTTCAATATCTTTTGCCGGAAGCCCGATAACAGCCGCAATTTTGCTGGGCTGCGAGCGCAAAAACCACACGTGAACAACAGGCACGGCAAGCGTGATGTGTCCCATGCGTTCGCGGCGAACGGATTTCTGGGTGACTTCGACACCGCACCTGTCGCACACGATACCTTTGTAGCGAATGCGCTTGTACTTGCCGCAAGCACATTCCCAATCCCGAACGGGACCGAAAATTTTCTCGCAGAAAAGACCGTCTTTTTCGGGACGGAAGGAGCGGTAGTTAATCGTTTCGGGCTTGGTAACTTCGCCTTTCGACCAATGCAAGATTTCGTCGGAAGATGCGATGCGGATGGAAACCCGCGAAAAGCCTTTACGTGGAATGGAGCGTGATTGCATATAGCGTATGCCCTCTGCTTGTGTTGGAATTGAGAATTGTGATTTTTGTCAAAAGTATTGTTTTGGTTCAGCCGGGAGTACGATAAACGTTACGACCGCTCAACCATGACGGCAAATGAATAGCCATTGGCAATTAAAATATCCGTTGCGCGGTCAGCCACAAACTCGCGCATTTCTGTGCGGCGATCTTCATCCATTGAGGCGTGAACTTTTATCCAGAAGCGCCGTGCCTGTTCTGGGTGCGGCTGGATAGAGGAAAAAACAATTTCAGGAAAGTGTTCTTTCGTTTCGTCATAAAGCTGTCGAGCAAGTTCTTTGGCTTTTTGTGTCATGGTTGTAAGCGTTTTGTAACTTCTGAAACAAATTCGGTTGCCTTTTTGATCTGCCGTTCTGCCACGGTTTTACTTATCATTACGGAATCATAGTCCGCATCGTCACGAATTGCCTGCATATCAAGCAGATACGGCTTCATTGAAAAAGAATAACTCTTTCGCTGTTGGATTAAAATTCCCGAAAACTGGGATTGTACCCAATCATGGGGAATTTTATGGTCTTTTCGTTTAATTCCCGCTTCAGCTAAAGCCGCGATTGCCGCTTGAAATGAAGCATAGTACGCTCTATTAGCGCTGGCGTTGTATGCGCCATGCTCAAATGTCAGTTTTGCAGCGCCCAGATTTTCTTGTGCTTTCGCTAGAAATTCAGATTTCATAATTGACGTGAGCAATGATCGCCGTAATGTTATTTCAAAATCGCCTTGTAATAATCCAAAATATGCTGAAACGCTGCCAAAAGTTCGCCAATCTGTCCGAGATAGTATTTGCGGGTATCGACAAAGATTTCTTTGCCTGTCAGACGGAGAAAAAGCCAATCGTCGCCCGTTGTGACGCAGCCGTAGATGGTTTCAAGCGGTGTGCCTTTTTTCTCGTTGTAAATCTTTGCGCCAAGCATTTGTGCAGCGCACTGACCAAGCCAACGCTCTCCATCGTTTTGTTTTGCTTCTACAAGTTGAAATATTGGCTCAAATTCACTTAAAAAGCCAGACTCTTTCGCCAGCATAAAATCACACTCGCCTTTCAGTCCCTGCGCGGGGTCGGCAGAAAGTGTGTCGCCCGAATAAATCGTAAAGAACTTATTATTGCGTCTCCGTAGTTCCATCAGAAGGGGAAACACGATTGCTTCAGCCTTAAATTTTTCGGACGTGCTGTACAACTCCGCTGCCTCCTCCAGCGCTCCTATGAGTAACGGTGATGGAGAGAGCGTTTGAAGCGGCTCAGGGAAAAGTTTTTGGCGTTTAGTGCGAACGCCAAATTTCTCACTTAAATCTTCTAACGAAAAGTCACGAAACGACATACTTTCAATGGTAATAATAGAGTTAGCGGTAGTAAGAATTTCTGTGAATGAACCATTCATAGCTGCAGTATCAAAAACAGTCCGCCAAACTTTCTGCGCCAATTCCACGCGCTTCCGCGCCGGATGCAAATACGACTGAATATCATCATTGCTATTCCACTGGCATTTGTCCACCAAATCCGCCACCGCAGCGTTATATTCCGCCGCGACAATACGCAGCGCGTCAAGCTGGGAAGCGGTTTCGGGTATGGGTTGGAGCGTGGACATAGTTGTTTTTTTTCGATAAGCGTTTTTTTGTGATATTTGCTCAAAAGCCCCAGCCGAGGCTAATGCCGCCCCAAGGATGGAAAGTCGGTCTACCATAATCCAGAATAAAAACAGTGGGTGTAAAGGTTGCTGCAAAATTGAAACCGCCACCCAAAGACTGGTATCTATAGCCAAGTCGCAAACCAACATTAAATTCTGCGCTGCTATAGTAACTACCACTTCGCCATATAACTCCACCGCCTATTTCGCAACGATGCTCTCGTTCTCCAATAAAGCCACTCAAAGTAAAAGGAACCAAAAGTCCCAACGGTGTAAAACCCGCTCCAAATCGAAGAGCAAAGTTGTTTGAAAGGTGACCTTCATAGCTTAATGAGTAAATTCTACCTAATCCTAGCAACTCAAGATGAACAGTATTCCAAGCCGTGCGCTCCGCTTGAACACTCGCTTGCGTAGATTGCACCACTTGAGCAGAATCCCGCACTACCGTCTGTGCAGACAAACCTCCCACACAGAGCAGAAACACAAGAATATGACAAAGAATGCGGTACTTCATTGCAAAACCGTCTTGTAATAATCCAAAATATACTGAAACGCCGCCAACAGTTCGCCAATCTGACCGAGATAGTATTTGCGGGTGTCCACAAAAATTTCTTT
>JAAFHM010000147.1:5196-10169 GCA_013298375.1 Ignavibacteria bacterium
GCCGTAGATGGTTTCAAGCGGTGTGCCATTGTTGTCGTTGTACATCTTTGCGCCCAGCATTTGTGCGGCGCATTGACCGAGCCATGATTCAATGCCATCTTTTTTAACCTCAACAATCTGCACTGCTGGGTTGCTGATGACCAATGAGCCAGTATCTTTTGCAAAGATAAAATCACATTCGCCACTCAAACCCTGTTCCGGGTCTGCTGTCAAGGTATCACCGGAATAAAACGTAAACGTGGAACGGTTTCGTTCCCAGACTTCGAGAATAATCGGGAAAACAATCGCTTCCGATTTGAATTTCTCCGAACGACTCGGCAAGCCTTCGATAAGGCGCAGTGCTGCTTGGAGTTTTTCGCTTGGCGCTATGCTTGGTAACGACGGAAGCAGCCCGTGATAGCGTACCGAAACGCCGAATGTTTTGGTAATATCTCGTAATGAAAAACTGCTGTAAGCCATCGTTGCTACGGTGTTAATATGTTCTGCCTTCTGGGTAATTTCTCGTGCCGACGCACCATTCTTTGCAAGGTCAAACGATGCCCGCCAAACCTTCTGCGCCAATTCCACACGCTTCTGCGCCGGACGCAAATACTCCTGAATATCGTCATTGCTATTCCACTGGCACTTATCCACCAAATCCACCACCGCAGCGTTATATTCCGCCGCGACAATACGCAGCGCGTCAAGCTGGGAAGCGGTTTCGGGTATGGGTTGGAGCGTGGACATGGTTGTTTTTGTTCAGAGTAAATCAACGATCCATTTACCATTAGTTGCCGGATTGCCTGTGAGCGTCTGCTCTTTCGGGTTTGGGTACAAATCCAATGCTTCGAGCGGCAGATAGCCCAAAAGTGGCGGTGTGCCGTCGTCGGGCAGTTCCATCACTGCTATTTCTGTGTCGCAGTCGAGGATTTTCACATCCACACTGCTAAAAACGCCGCGTGTTACAACACCGTTTGCGGTCTGTACTTCCACGTCTTTTCGCTTGACAAGGCGCAAATGCTCAATCGTCGCAAGCGGCAAACACAGCATTGCTGCGCCTGTATCCACGAGAAATTCGACTTCCACTTCACGAACATTCTCCGGCGGAATCAAACCATTGTCGGCAGCAAAGACTTCACCTGCATTGCGCACCGTGCCTATTTGGAGGATTTTGCCCATAATGCTTTTGAATGTGTTACTTAAAAAGCCCAGCCGAAACTGATGCCGCCGCAATAACTACCGTTCTTGGATTGTCAGATTGGCGCTGGTAGATTCCTTTGTCGTGCGTTGCCGCTGCTCTACTTCAAACTCCGCCGGAACACCGTACTTCGCCAGCATTGCGTTTGCTAAAGCAAGTTTTTGGGGAAACAAGACTTTCCGCTCGTATTGATTGAGTGTGCTGTCAAATGCGACATTCTCAATGCTCGAATGCAAGTGTTGCGGGGTATTCATATCACGCCTCAGTTCAAAACATGAAGAGTTTAGAGATTTTTTTTACGTCGCGCAAGAAAGGCTTGGTATTCCTGATTCGGTTCAAACTGAAGCCATTGACCATTCTGCAAGCCCAAAACCAGAAAATGCTCCGCAATAAAATCAAAATTATTAGTAATTCCTATTCGATAAAGCCGTGTTCTGGCCGGTGTTGCCCCGACAATATACACCCATCCGTCGGGATAGTAGTCGGTGAATGTCAATGCAGTTGCGGCAACCGTAGCCAATACTTTTTGACTATCGCCATTATTAGAGATGACCAAATCGTCAATATCACCATGTGTTGGATGAACATCACCAAATCCCAAGTTGTAGATATTGGGAATATTTGTTTCGCTGTAATGGACACGCTTACGAATCTCGCCGTGCTTGCCGATACTTGTGAAATCAAATATCATGGCGTGTTCGCTTGTCCTGACCTTATACTGTTCTAGTGCCATGATGATATGAAGTTACCACGACGTGCCATGAATGGTTCTTGCTCAAAAGCCCCAGCCGAGGCTGATGCCGACATACGGCTTAACATCAGGGCTAGAAGAATCCAGCAAGAAAATAATGGGAGTAAAGGTGGCAGCAAAGTTGAAGCCGCCGTGTAAAGGTTGATATCTATAACCAATTCGCAAACCAGCGTTAAAGCCTGGGCTATCATAGAGTCCGCCACGTTGCCAAATAACTCCGCAACCTATTTCACCACGATGTGCCCCCTCTCCCAAAAAGCCACTGAAGGTAATGGGAAGCCAAAGCCCTATGGGTGTTACACCGACACCGAAGCGAATAGCAAAGTTACTAGAGAGATTACGCTCATAGTTTATGGAGGCAAGCCCCCCTAATCCTAGCAACTCAAGATGAACAGTATTCCAAGCCGTGCGCTCCGCTTGAACACTCGCTTGCGTAGATTGCGCTACCTGAGCAGAATCCCGCCCCACCGTCTGTGCAGACAAACCGTCCACACCGAGCAGAAACACGCAAATATGACAAAGAACGCGGTACTTCATAAAATTCTCTTTTCAATCAAATACACTCTTTTTCTTTGAAATGTTGGCATCTGCTCCTTGAATAGAGGCAAGAGTTCCAACAAATACGGTAGTTTGCTCATTGCTACATCCAGCACAACGACGGTAATGTCGTATTGGATAACATTCTGCTGATATTGAAGATTTTTGTCAATCGTGAGCAGTATATCAAACTGCTCATTTGCTGCGGCTTGTAGAAGTTTGCCGTTTTTCAAGCCACTCCAGCCCATTTCGGTAACGCTTTGTACATCAAACTCTAGCAAATATGCTTTAAGTTTTTTTGTCACGCATTCATCAAGCAAAATCTTCATGCAGTAATTCCGTAGAAGCAACAATCATTTTCTGCGAGATTTCGAGCAACGCAACAACTTGTTCGCGCTGTACCGAGGGAAAGTCCTCTAAAAACTCATCAATCGAATCACCTGTTTCCAGATAATCAAACAGATTCTTCATCGGTACGCGCGTTCCGTTAAAAACAGGCGTTCCACCAAGAATTTCGCTATCAACGTTGATGATTTTCATAACCGAAGTTCTCACAAAGTTTTACTGCGAAAGCGAGCGTTGAGCCTTGAAATATCATCCAAAACTCAACACTCATCCTTCAACACGATTGTTTATTCCTCCACGCGCACTTCCAGCGCCAGACCTTGCAACTCGCGGATAAGGACGTTGAAGGATTCCGGCAAGTGCGGTTGCGGCATATTGTCGCCTTTGACGACCGCTTCGTATGCTTTAGCGCGACCTTGTACGTCGTCGGATTTCAGCGTCAAGATTTCCTGAAGGGTGTGCGCTGCGCCATACGCCTCAAGCGCCCAAACTTCCATCTCACCAAAGCGCTGACCACCAAATTGCGCCTTACCGCCAAGCGGTTGCTGCGTGATAAGCGAGTATGGTCCAATCGAGCGAGCGTGAATCTTATCGTCCACCAAGTGCGAGAGTTTGAGCATATAAATCATGCCCACCGTTACGCGGTTGTCGAATGGGTCTCCGGTGCGTCCGTCGTAAAGCAGCGTTTTGCCGTCGCGTGGCAACCCTGCTTTTTCAAGGTAAGCACCGACTTCATCCCACGAAGCACCGTCAAAAATCGGCGACGCGAACTTCGTACCGAGTTTGGAAGCCGCCCAACCAAGCGCGGTTTCGTACAACTGCCCCAAGTTCATACGCGACGGTACGCCAAGCGGGTTCAAGACAATATCCACGGGCGTTCCATCGGGCAGAAACGGCATATCTTCTGCCGGAACGATATTGGCAACGATGCCTTTGTTTCCGTGACGACCTGCCATTTTATCACCGACTTGGAGTTTACGCTTTTTCGCCACATAGACTTTCGCCATTTTCATAATGCCGGGCTGCAATTCGTCGCCCGTCAAAACTTTTTGGCGCTCAATGCGCACATCGTCTTTAATGAGCGCAATTTTTTGTTTGTAGCCCGTCAGCAAACGGCGCAGTAACGCCATTTTCTCTTTGCTTTCTACGCACTGCTCGGAAAGGTCGAATTGTGCGAAATAATGCGGATTTTCGTTGAATTTCTTGAGAACTTCGTCCTCTTTGAGCGCTGTACCAGCACGGAAGATAGCCTCACCCGTGAGAGTGCGCATCCCGCCCATAACCTTTTCGCCATCCAGCAATTTGGAAATACGCTGTGTGGTGTCCCAGTTGTGGTCGTTGATACTTTGATTTTCGCGTTGGTTGAGTTCGTCCTGACGCTCTTTTTCCTGACGGCGCAAATCTTGTTCGCGGGTCATCAGGCGGCGTGTGAAGAGTTTAGTATTGATAACCACGCCCTTCAAGCCTGGAGGCGACTTCATCGAAGCATCTTTCACATCGCCCGCTTTGTCGCCAAAGATAGCGCGAAGCAATTTCTCCTCCGGTGTTGGGTCGGTTTCACCTTTTGGCGTGATTTTACCAATCAAAATATCACCTTCGCGCACGTTTGCGCCAACGCGAATGATACCGTCTTCGTCGAGGTCTTTGGTCGCCTCTTCGCTCACGTTGGGAATTTCCTTCGTTAATTCTTCCTCGCCACGCTTGGTGTCACGGACTTGCAACGAAAATTCTTCAATGTGAATAGAGGTAAAAATATCTTCGGAAACAACTTTCTCCGAAAGAACAATAGCATCCTCGAAATTATAGCCGCTCCAAGGCATGAACGCTACCAAAACGTTGCGCCCAAGCGCCAATTCGCCAAATTCCGTCGAAGAACTATCCGCCAGTACCGCGCCTTTCTTGACGCGCTGCCCCGAAACTACACTCGGACGCTGATTAACGCAGGTATCTTGGTTTGTACGGAAAAACTTAATGAGCGGATACACAACAACGGGGTTGTAGTCAAATGTCACAAGGCGCTCTGCTTCCGGCAGTTGATCGTCGTAGCGGATACGAATGTAATCGGCGCAGGAGTATTCCACCGTGCCGTCATACTCCGCAACGATAATGGCGCGGGAGTCTTTCGCAACAAGGTGTTCCATACCCGTCCCGACAACAGGCGCT
>JAAFHM010000174.1 GCA_013298375.1 Ignavibacteria bacterium
AAATATTGCAGAAATACTGGGAAAATCCGAAGCTCTTACAGCGTTTGACTGCTTTCCCGTGGATTCGACAGCATCAAAACAAGCAAAAAAGAAAGCAAGCTATCGAAACTTAAATCAAAACGGTATCAGACCTTCAATTTTTACGCGCCACATTACGCGCTCAAAGAATTATTACTGTGCTGTCCACTGCATTTCGAGTGTTGAGCCGTTTAATTGCGCCGACCAGCGCATAGTGGTAGAGCTTAGTTCTACGACCTCCCACGTGTCATTCACGCCCTGCTGGGTCAATGATAACACTTTCAAAGAAGTCCATGACCATGTGCCTGAAATTACCTGACCTGTTGAGACCGTCAGTGTGCTGGTGCCGTTGGAAGCGAATTTCAGTGTTGCGCCTGTATATGCCGTTACAGCATTTGCGGGCGGTGTTCCGGTAGAGAATTTGTCAAACTTCCAACCATTTGCGCGAGTAATTGCCTCTGTTTGGCTAGCGGTGGTCGTCGTTGTTACTGTGCAAGCATTTAAGCCACCGATAAGTGCTACCAGTAGAACTGCGAGACCGATAAATCGGCGAAGAGTAGTAGTGTGCATGAGGTTTCCTCAAAAAAAAGAAAATAGATACAAGCATTGAGCCTGTTGGTGAATTGTCTGATTGCAAATATCGGACTTAATCGCAATATCCATGATGTACGAATGCGACATCCGTGATGTACAAATGCGACAAAACACCTCAGAGGCTTGAATACATCTCGTCGCCCGTTATTCTTGCAGGAGGAAGTTGATAAAATCTCGGTCGAGATTCACGAGTTCATGCGGTTTTGCGTGGAGGTATTCGGTAAAATAGCGTGTCAGATGCGAGTGGTCATAGAACCCATTTTCTTCGCAGAGTTCCGCCCATGTCTTGCGTGGATGCTCTTCTAAATCATTCATAAAATTTTTGAACCGAATAATCTTTGCATACACTTTGGGGCTGAGACCAACGTACATCTGAAAGTGCCGCTCCAACGTTCTTCGGGTTGTAAAGCATTCTTTTTCAAGGTTGTGGATGGTGATATTCCCTTGATTTGCATGAATATAATCAAGGGCTTTTTTGACAGGAGTGGCGACATCAAAAAGCGGCTGACGAGCGAGAAAAAAAGCGTTGAGAACCTGAATTTGTGCCTCATTGCTATCGGCGGAGAGTATCTGGTTCAGCAAGGCGTGATACGCTTCTTCGCCCAACAGCTCGCTGAGAGGCATGGATTTATTGGTAAGGGCGGACATATCACAACCGAAAAATTGATACAAACCCAACGGATGAATAAATACCAAAAGCGACTTGAATTCCCCCACAATTTCACCCACAACAGGCGCAGTTACCTGACCTGTGGCTGCGTGTGCATGAAGCACGAAATGTTCCCCGTTGATAGTGGAAGTGGAATCCCCCATTCCTTCAAGAGTAAACATAAAGCCACAAAACCCTAGAGGTGGCGATAAATATGATTTGGCGGCATTCTCTGGTATGTGGTGAATGCCATAGAACGCGATTCGGTCGGCAAGCTCTGGATCTGGCGGAAAGTATGTGAAATAGTTCATGGAGAATGTATTTGCCCCGTAAAATTTGGTGTATGGTGAATGATATTGCGCAGATGTAGCTGGTAATCGCTCGTAATCAAGGTATTATGCGGCTTACAAGTCCTGCTCGGTTAAACCCGTATCTTTTAGCAATGTTTTGAGTGTGCCGATTCTCATATCACGATTCGCATGAACAGGCACAATTGCTATTGTTTCAACACCATCTTTCTCGTAGATATGATGGCTGCCGCGTATTCGTACCAAACGCCAGCCATGCCGCTCAAGTATTTTGCAAAAATATTTGCCGGACACCGTTTTCATAAATCTATTACCATCAACGTTGTTTCTTCTTGTGCCGCACTTATCGCTCGCTGTGTGCGCTCTGCCGCGACTTCCAGCCACGCTTCCGCCGCTTCTTTGATGTTGAACACCATTTCATCAAATGTGTCGCCTTCGGAAACGCATCCCGGCAAAGCAGGTATTTCTGCCCAAAAGCCGCCTTCTTCCGCGCGATGGATAAGAACATTCAGTTTCATCTTTTTCTCCAAAAAAATTACTTCGCAAAATAATTCGGTGATTCCTTGGTAATCAAGATATTATGCGGGTGGGACTCCTTCAAGCCTGAACCCGTCATTTTCACAAACTGCGCATTTTCCTTCATTTCCTGGATTGTCTGGCAGCCGCAATAGCCCATTGCAGACCGCAGCCCGCCTGTCATCTGGTAAATCGTTTCCGAAACATTGCCTTTGAACGGTACACGCCCTTCGATTCCTTCCGGTACAAGTTTGGAAATTTCTTCCTCAACATCTTGGAAATAGCGGTCTGCCGAGCCTTGTTGCATTGCGCCGAGCGAACCCATACCGCGATAAACCTTGTACGCACGACCATCCAGCAGCACCTTTTCGCCCGGCGATTCTTCATGCCCGGCGAGCATCCCACCAACCATGATGGAATCGGCTCCGGCGGCGATTGCCTTTGCAACATCGCCTGTTTGCTTGATTCCGCCGTCGGCGATAAGCGGTACATCGGTCGTCATCGTAACCGAAGCCACGTTCATAATTGCCGTTACTTGCGGAACACCAACACCAGCAATGATGCGGGTTGTACAAATCGAACCCGGACCAATACCAACTTTCACCGCATCCACACCCGCATCAATCAAGGCTTTCGCAGCTTCGGCAGTGGCGATATTGCCAGCGATAATTTGCGCATCCGAAAATTCTTTCTTCAAAAGACGCACCATTTCGATAACGCCGCGTGTGTGTCCGTGCGCTGTATCCACAATGCAAGCATCTACGCCCGCCGCGACCAGTGCCGCCATGCGCTCCGGCGTGTCTTGTGCAACGCCCAATGCCGCTCCGACCCGCAAACGACCTTGTTCGTCTTTGCAGGAGTTCGGATATTTTTTCTTTTTCTGAATGTCTTTGAACGTGATTAAACCCTTCAAAATGCCCTTTTCATCAACAACAGGCAGCTTTTCGATGCGATTGTGCTGCAAAATCGCTTCGGCATCTTCCAACGTCGTGCCGACGGGCGCAGTAATGAGGCGGTCTTTAATCATCAGCTCACCAATAAGCAAGGCACTATCGGGCTGGAAGCGCAAATCGCGGTTCGTGATAATACCCACAAGCCGCATGGAATCGTCCACCACAGGCAAGCCGGCAATTTTGTACCGTGCCATAAGTTCCAGCGCGTCATAGACGGTTTGTGTGGCTTTCAGCGTGATGGGCTTGCGAATCATGCCGCTTTCAGAACGTTTGACTTTATCCACTTCGGCGGCTTGCGCTTGAATACTCATGTTCTTGTGGATAATGCCGATGCCGCCTTCGCGTGCCAGCGCAATCGCCATTTCGGATTCGGTAACAGTATCCATTGCCGCACTGACAACGGGGACATTCAGCGTAATGCCGCGTGTGAGCTTGCTTTGAAGGCTGACCGAGCGCGGAAGCACTTCGGAGTAGCGCGGAACAAGCAAGAGATCATCGAAGGTGAGTGCTTCGGGAGTGAGGATTTTGGTGGTGGTCATGGGGGAGTGAAAATGCTGTGGAATAAAGTGATTATCAGTATTTTTGAAGAATAACGATATATTCATTACTCATTGTTTCATCGGTCATGCCCGGAACGTTGCTTTTGCTAGGCATTGCAACTGTTTTCTTATACGGCTACAATGAATTGACAAACAAAATTGGTAACTGATCAGGTCTAAATATTGGCGTTTTTTGATAAATTTCGATACTTTTTCTATTGTCATTATTCCAATTTCTCCAAAACTTAGATGATTTTGTAAAAACGGCAATAGGAATCGTAAAAAATCAGGTAATTTTCAGAGCTTATTGCAAGTTTTAGCCCAGATTTTAACAAAAGAGCAAAACGCCTACCTGACTAGATACCAAAATTGATTTGTTTAGCTCCAATAATAATATAAACTTAACGCCTGCTGGTGTTAGGTAGTAATCTCTATCTACTTTGGCAAGTAAACCTAAATCAATTGAATAATTAGTGTACATGATAAATGCGTCTTTTCTTGCTTTGTCAGCCCATTCGCTTTCTTTACCAGCAAGTGTTGTAAAGAATTCAATAGCTCTTTCCAGTGGAACTGGATACATATTTTTTGACAATAAAAATACGCTCTCTACTGAGGTATAAATTCCATATATCGCAGGACTAAAAAAGGGGTTTTGAATGATATATTCTTTAAGTAAGTCTACCTGTTTTTCCCCCAAGTAATCAACGGGCTTATCAACTTCTCTAGCAGAAATATATTTACGCCCTAAGTCAGTTAAGCTAATAGAAGGTTTGCGATTAGTTAAACCAATCTCGGTTGATAGACGTAGATAACTATTCACTGTGCTTTTTGAAATCTTAGCTTTTTCTGCTAATTGCTCGGAAGATAGCGCGTTATCCAGTTGATATAGCAAACGGTTGAGTAGATGCAGATTCCAAAGACCATGATTGGAAGGTTTAAGATTAGTTAGCCTTGCTATTGCTTGGACTCTCAAATAATATTTTTGTAATAACTCAAATGGTGAAAATTGTATCGGCGTTACTCCCCGTTCATGGCAATATACAATGTGTTCTGGAGCAAAATCTGGGCATACCAGATATGGTATTATTGGTAATGTTGGCATTTCAAGCCGTCGCTGTAGTCCCTCAATTTCTATTTTATAGTTAACCACTTGATCACAAAATTTTTTTTCACTTTTTACAGCTTTTAATTCACATAAATGTAACGCAGTAGGTGATAAGTAAAGTAAATCTAAAATACCCCCCGAAGGCAGCCGTTTCTGTCGGTTAATAAGCGATAGACCATCCTTAACTTTCAACATTACTTGTACCGTATCAAGTTGTGTTGCCAATATATCTTCAATTTGACTTTCACGAATTTCTAGCATAGCTATTCTTCCTCAACATAAGGATAAAACGACATCTCGTCCTCTAATTCCAATTTGTTCACGAGCCAATCCATAATCACCTCTCGAATTTCAAAAATCATTCGAGGCTCATACTCAATCCTGACTTGGCTTGTTGTTAGGGTGTTGAGCATACTGACAATTTCATTATCGACAAATTCTTGCCTTTGAATTTGTTCACGAGTGAGTCCATCAGTTAGCATAAAATCGTGTATTTTAAGGTTGTAGAATTTTTAATTCTTGAATTCAAACGCCTCTACGCTGTGATTTCAATTCAATCTTACCAAAATCAGGAGTACGGATATTGTTTTCCTTGATACCCGCTAAAGTTTCAAGTGTATAGCCAATTCCTGTGTCGCTGCGACGCATAGATGGAATGAAACCCCTTGACTGAATTTCTTTGAGTTTTACTGTGATTTCTTGAATTTCCATGAATTGAATTTTGACAATAGTGATGAAAGAATGAATTTTCTCATTACCCAACAAACAACTCTAATTCCCGCTCTTGAACAGCATCCAAGCGGGTTTGTGCGTAAGCAATATATTCAGGGCTGATGTCAATGCCGATGTAATTTCGCCCCAGCATTTTTGCGGCGAGGCAGGTCGTACCGCTTCCGCAGAAAGGGTCAAGCACCGTGCCATCTTCGGGGCAGAGGAGTTTGATAAGTTGCTGCACCACATAGAGCGGATAGACTGCAGGATGCGGATTGCCTTTAATCGCTTCTACGGGGCTTTCTATCACGTCTTTTTTCATCGTTTTGCCCAAAATACGAATAACCGTGAAGCCGTCGCGGTCAATGTGAATTTTGCGTCCGCCTTCCTGACCGCCAAAGGGCTGGGCGTGAAGACCGCGTATTTTCATGCGAAAGCCTTCAATCGCGCCTGTTTTCACCTCTTCGATGACGCTCGTGAGTTCGCGCCGCGCATTCGATTTTTCCTCCGGCGCAAGGTCGGATTCATCAATAAGGTCAAAATACCGCTTCCCTAAGCCATTTGTGGGCTTGGCGCGGTTTCCGGCTTTGAGTGCGTCCAGATGCTCCATAAATGCGTCTTGGTCGAAATAATACCGCGAAGCATCCTTAACAAAGAGAAAAAACGGCTCGGTAGATTGCACCAATTTGCGCTTGTCTTGGCGCGGTGTGGGATTGAGTTTCGTCCACGTGATGTTGTTGATGAGCTTAACGTTGCTCACGTCCAAGGCTTGAATAGCAAATTTATAGGGCAGAAGAGCGAGACTGCCATCCAAGTATTTATCGCCAAGATTGAACACAATCGCACCCGTTGGCTTTGCAACGCGCACACATTCGCGGAAGACATTCAGCACATTTGCCAAATAGTCCTGTTCGCTGGTTTCGTTGCCGATGCTGCCTTCTGCCGCATCCGATGAATACTCGCGTTGAAGGTAATACGGCGGCGAAGTAATAACGCAATCCACCGACTGCGCCGGAATGCCGCGTAAAACCGTGATGTTGTCGCCTGTGATGAGGGTGTTGGTCATAATGTGTTTACAATCCTGTTCGTGATGAATCCTGCAAAATCTCCAAAATCTGCTCCCGCACAAAGCGCAACGCGGAAACAATACCGAAAATCTCTTCTTTCAATGCGGAATACTCCAAGCTCACGCTGTATTCCAGCCCTTCCAACACCACAAAAAACCACATCCGCCCAACCACATAGCAGCCATAGATAGGATGCGGCTTTCTGCCTTCGGACTCGTTCAGCGCTTGTGCCGTGAGCATGGCGGCGAGAAGTTGTCCCAAAGGGTCGCTTTCACGCTTGCGCTCTTGTTTGTATTCGTGGAGAAAAAAGAACAATGGTTCTCGCGGTTCGACAGAACCTGTTGCGACGAAAAAATCTACAACACCGCTCATTTGCTGGTCTTGTACGGCGGCATTGATTTTGCGACTCAGAAACGACGTTGAAACATCCGTATCAAGATTTGCCATATTGACGATGAAACTAATAAACTTGAATCGAAGTTCTGCTGTATTCCATGTATCCAAGCGATATGCAGCGTTATTCTGAAGATTTATCAAATACTGCTTTTCCTCTTTTGTGAAGGAAGATGAGTATTGGAGCCATTGTTGTAACAGAGGATGATTCTCAATAAAATGAAGCCCAAATACTTGTGTAAGCGTATCTCTATTCCATTTCTCAAACGATTTCTCAGGTTTTTTGCCGTGAGATTTCATAATAGCCTTTACAGCATTGGTGAAAACATCATTGCTTCAGCAAAGCTACCATTCTTTGCCGAAGCCCACAAATACTTGTTTTTGGGGCTACATTCTCTGCGTCATCCCGCCATCAAAAATAATATTTTGCCCTGTAATAAACGCAGCATCATCGGAAAGCAAAAACGCAATCGTTTTCGCAATTTCTTCCACCGTGCCGACGCGCCCCATCGGGATAGACGCAAGGGTTTCAGGCGTGATGGTGTAGCTATCCACAAATCCCGGCAGAAGGCTGTTCATGCGGATATTGAAGGGCGCGTATTCTCTGGCGTAGAGTTTGGTAAAGTTCGCCAATGCTGCCCGAATTGTGGATGAAACGGGGCGCTCTACGCTTGGCTCCAGTGCTGCAAACGATGAGATGTTCACAACCGCGCCCTTTCTCTGCTGCTCCATAATGGGCGTAACAAGGCGCATGAGACGGACAACACTCAGGAAAATGAGGTCAAATCCCGTGCGCCAATCCTCGTCCAAGAGCGCAAGAGCCTTGCCTTTGGGCGGATGTCCGGTGTTATTGACGAGTGCATCTATTCGTCCAAATTTATCCATTGCTGTTTCCACAAGCCGCTTCAAATCTTGCTCTTCGGTTACAGAGCCTTGCACGGCCCGCACACTCTCGCCTGTGCCGAGCGAGGCGGCAAAGGCGTGAATATCTTCCGAGCGGCTCATAATGACGAGGTTGTAGCCCCGCAAAGCGAGTTCCTGTGCGGTTGCTGCACCCATGCCTTTGGATGCAGCAGTGATTATTGCGGTTGGTTTCATGGGCTAATCGTCAAAGATTCTGAGAAATTTTGTTAGGGAAGACTCCAAATTAGGAAAAAGTCTCAGACGAACGTACCACAAATTGATTGAAAACCACGACAATAACGAATTTCATCGGTTTAGTGCGACCATTTCCTAGAGATTGCCTGAGTTGGTCGTGTGCTAAAAGATAGGTTTTTGGTGTGAAATGTCGTATCTTTGCGCCTTCTACGCTGTTTTGTTCTCATGCTGTTTCTGTATTTCACGATGATTCAACTTGCTGTCAATATTGACCATATCGCTACCTTGCGCGAGGCGCGAGGCGGCATTGAGCCTGACCCCGTAGCGGCGGCGGCTTTAGCTGAATTTTCCGGCGCTATTGGTATCGTCTGCCATTTGCGCGAAGACCGTCGGCACGTTAATGACCGCGATGTGCGGCTTTTGCGGGAAACCGTCAAAACGAAACTTGACCTCGAAATGGCGGCAACACCGGAAATTATCGGCATTGCGATTGATACGCTCCCCGATTTGGTGACGTTTGTTCCAGAGCGCCGCGAAGAACTGACCACCGAAGGCGGCTTGGATGTGGCAAAAAATCTGCATCACTACACCGAAGTCGTAGCAAAAATGCACCAAAACGACATTGCCGTCAGCTTTTTTATTGAACCCGCCAAAGAGCAGATCAATGCTGCTTCTACCGCCGGGGCAGAAATTATCGAACTTCACACCGGGACGTTTGCGAATGCTCGTAACGCCAAAGAGCAGGCGGACGAACTCAAGCGATTACGCGAGGCATCGGAATATGCGTCGTCGTTGGGGCTGAAAGTAACGGCAGGTCATGGCTTAAATTACGTCAACGTCCAGCAAATATGCACAATTCCCGAAATGGAAGAAATTAGTATCGGTCATGCGATTATCGCACGGGCGGCATTTGTCGGTTTGGAAACTGCCGTGCGCGATATGGTGCGGCTTCTGGAGACATATTCCCGCTAAAATATACAAGCTATTTATTAGCTCTTCTCTATTTTCACCTTCCCTGCTTTCATGAACACTATCGCAATCGTCGGACGACCAAACGTCGGTAAATCTACCCTTTTTAACCGTATTCTTGGGCGCGACGTGGCTATTCATGCCGAAGAGCCGGGCGTTACACGCGACCGCCTTTATGGAAAAGCCGATTGGTCGGGGCGCTATTTTACCGTTATTGACACGGGCGGCATTGTACCGGACAGCGAAGACCTGTTCGATGTTGCCATACGCGAGCAGGCACAAATGGCTATCGACGAAGCGCAATCCATTGTCTTTGTCTGCGACGGGCGCACGGGCATTACTGCGATTGACGAGGAAATTGCACGGCTGCTTTTGCGTTCCGGTAAGCATATCACGATGGCGGTCAACAAAATGGA
>JAAFHM010000438.1:0-2881 GCA_013298375.1 Ignavibacteria bacterium
CTGGGAAATCTTGTCCGAAGGCTTGCCAACAAACGCACTGATAGGCTCAATTCAAACATTGCAAGGCAGAGTTGTTGCGGAAGTCATACTCGGTATGGAAACTCGCCTTTACGCTTTGAATAGCAGCACGTGGACGGAAATAGCCTCCAATCTTCAGCAGCCTCTTTCACTTGCTGCCAGCGCGACTTCGCTTTTTCACACCAAGCCTGCGCAAGGAATTATGCGATCTACGCGAAGTACCATAGCTTGGCAGCCTTCATTGAACGGGTTTCCAGCCAATAGTGGCATCGCCTCTATCGTTGCGACGGGCAGAAATCTTTGCCTCGCCACCAATATCGGTACGGTCTATGTTTCCGATGATGCGGGCAATCAGTGGCGCGAAAGCACCAACGGTACTTCCCGGAATAATCCGATAAATATTCTCGCACAAACGCCGTCAGAACTGCTTGCTGGCACGGCAACAGGGCGCATTCTGCGGTCATCGGATTCTGGTGCATCGTGGCGCACACTCGCAAGTTTCCCGACTATTCGCGGCAAAATTGAAATGATATTCGCACGTGGCTCGGTGCTGCTTATCGGTGCGGGGAATAACGGCGTTTATGTCTCAAGCGACGACGGCGCGACGTGGAAGCAGACGATAACAGGTAGCGACACTATCGTGGGCGCTACGGCAATAGGAACAACGCTGTTTGTTGCCATTTCCAATAAAGGCATACTACGCTCGGTCAATAACGGTGCGACGTGGCAGGAGTACAATCTTGGATTATCGCCTGTGCAGGGTTCATTTGGCATTGTGTCGCTCCAAGCCGCCAGTGGTGAATTGTGGATTGGTGTCGAGCATCCAAACTTGAATTTTGCGGCGACCATGCGCTGTGCGGCTGATAACGGCACGTGGGAGCAAACGCAAGATGCGAGTATTAACGCCATTGCGACATCCATCACGCGGCAGGACACTCTTGCCATTGCGCTCAATTCTCAGGGAAATATCGTTCGGCTCAATGATGGGGAATGGCAGCGCATCGGCTCTCTGCCTGACGTGCAGACACTTGCCATTGCAAACGAGTCGCTGTATGCAGGGACTTCTCGCGGCTTGCGCGTGGCATCTCTTTCGCAAACCACTACGCACGTCGCTTCGGACAAGAAAAGTACATTGTTCCACGACACCGTTGCGCCCAATCCCTGTGCCAAAGGCAGCACGTTCACCGCAAATCTTCTCCTTCCCAAAAGCGGAAACCTCCGATTATTCCTCACTGATGCACGAGGAGTATCGGTAGAAATATTTTCTACAATGACGCTCCGCTCAGGCGAATACCAAGCCCATTGCTCGCTTCCGTACTCGTTGGCACAAGGGTCATACTGGCTGAGAGCCGAAATGGACGGGCTGCCTTTTTGGAGAGCCAAGGTCGTGATTGCGGAATAATATCATTCAATGCTCTTGCCCGCTTAAAATCTCATTGTTCGTACAACAACAGACACTCCAACAACAAAATGACAGACACTATGCGCTTCTCCGAAAATTCTACGCTTCGCAGCAAATTATCGCTGCAAACACCATTTTTCGCGCTTTATCGCGGAATGAATTTCGCAACAAGCATCGTCATTATCGCCTTAATGCTTCTTTCCGGCACAGTCGCTATGTCGAAGAATAAAACAATAGACAGCAAGGCACGTGCAGAGCATTCTCGTCGTTTGGATATGTTTCATTCGATGACCTACGCAGCGATGCAAAGCAGAGTCTCGACGGCTCTTCAAACGGAGTCTCGCAAAACAATCGCTTATTATCAACCATTGGAAATACAGTCCGCTGCCGTCCGCACCGCACTCACAGAGCGACCCAATCTGCTTTCGCTGCGCATAGCTCTGCCAAACGCCAAAGGGAAAATCACGAACAAAATAACTGCCTCCGGCTCTGTGTTTGTGCCGCATCTCTCCACAGCATTAGAAACCGATACAGAAGAATTGCTGCTGGAGCAGTTCAATATTTTCAGCGAAGATGCGCAAATCCTCATTAAAACGCCCGAAGGCGAACGCCCTGCTACGTTTGACAAAAACAGTATTCTTGCCTACAAAGGCAAAATTGTCGGTGAGCCGGAGACCTCGGTGATTATGAGCATCACCAATGACAATGTGCAAATCCATATCCGCCGCTCCTCCGAAGAAAGCTATTTTATTGAACCGTTGCGCTCGACCATAAGTGGTAAAAAGCGCATAAACAAAGAAAGAATGAGTGATTTTTTGCTGCGTGAGGAAATGCAATCGGAAACCTTCAAACAAGTCTATGCCATTTATGACACAAAATTTCTCATTAATCAACCAAAACTGGATTGCAATGTGCAAACTGCTTCCAAGTCTGATGTATCCTTGCCTCACGATGCTTCTCATCCCGAAATACTTGGTGGCGAAAAACTCCAGAACGACAAAGAAAAACAAGGTGCAGAACTGCACGCCGCCAATGACCTCTTAGAATGCAGAATGGCGATTGATGTGGATTATACCTTCGTAACATTTCACGACGAACTTCCGAATGAGAATGCCATTACGCAGTACATAGCCCAAATAATGACGCAGTGTTCAGGGGTTTATGAGCGAGACATCAATGTTCGCCTCGTTGTGAGTTTTCTGCGTATTTGGCAAGCACCAACCCCTTATACGAGCAATAACATTCAGTGTGGTACTGTCCTCGAAGCCTTTCGAGATAATTTCGACCCAAGCAAAAGCATTAAGCGCAATCTCGCGTTCCTCTTTTTGGGCGACAAATTGGACGGTTGTGGTGGGCTAGCATGGATTCCGGGGCTTGCTGTTTGCGGAGCAGGCTATGGCATTGGCTTAAACCCTTCCAAACAAGCCTCGACGCTCTGGAATGTGGCGGTTGTGAGCGGTG
>JAAFHM010000438.1:2959-4261 GCA_013298375.1 Ignavibacteria bacterium
GAAGTGGGTCATAATTTCGGCTCTCCTCACACACATGATTGCGTCTTCCCATCAGGAACAAACCCCAATGGTATTCCGATTGATAACTGTGGTATGAACTCTTGTTCACCTACGGTCAATCCTAAGGTTCGCGGGACAATTATGAGCTACTGCGAGCGCTCTGATTTTGCATTTCATCCCTTCTGTAAAACAATTATGCGTTCAACAGCCCTTGCAGCTTGTACACCGCTAAAAAGTATCAACCCGCAAACTCGCTTCACCATTACCGGAACGCTGCTTTCACCTGACCTCAAGCCATTGCTTGATGCTGAAAAAAAATATAAAATCACCTCTGGCGATACGACGGTTGTCGTTTATTCTAATGGCGATTTTCTCATTCCCAATCGCCCGAATGGTACATATACCGTCTCAATTATTGGCACAGGCGGGTGTGCTTCATCTTCGACGCAGACTGTTACTATCGCTAACAATCATGCAGCAAATATTAATTTTATCATTACGTGTAATCCCTATTCCATATCAGGTACAATCTGGTACCCCGACAATATGCTCTTGAAGCCACTCTCCGGCATCCAGCTACAACTGAGTAACGGCACGATCGTTACTACCGACCCCAGTGGCAAATTTGCTTTTACCAATCTTCCTCCGCAGCCTTTCACCTTCACCATTCTCACACCGCCACCGCCCGGATTTCGGTTTCAAGCAGCGACGATTATCGCTGACCTTTCGTCAGGGCAAAACATCAGTAATTTGGGCATAACAGCAATGCCGACGACATTATTTGGCAAAGTATCACTGCCGGATAATAAGCCGTTGCCAAACGTTGTCGTGGATGCAGGGACAAAAACTGCCGCGACGAATGCTCTCGGCGGGTATTCGATAGCACAACTTCCGTCGGGAAGTTACACCATTACGCCGTCGCTGCAAAATTATGTGTTCGTTCCGCCCACGCAGCAAGTAACCATCGCATCATTCGGCGTGAGCGGCAGCGGTGTCAATTTCACGGCGTACAGCGCACCCATCGCCACTGCTGCCACGACGATTGCTCAAACATCCTTCACCGCCAATTGGCTGCCGGTCCAGGGTGCTTCATATCGGCTTGAAATCTCCACGAATGCAGGTTTTTCGACGCTTGTATTCCCGTCAATGACCGTTCTCTCGGCAAGCCGATTGGTACAGGGATTAAGTGCCGGAACGACGTATTTCTATCGTGTTCGTGCGGTTCTTCCGGGCATGGTGCAAACGGCTTACTCCAACGTGATACAAGTCATCACCCCGCCAACAACGCCACCGACGGCACTT
>JAAFHM010000029.1:0-3151 GCA_013298375.1 Ignavibacteria bacterium
GCCCGTGTAGTGAGCGATGCATCGGAAGTAGTCGAGAAACTCGGTAATTCCAGCGCCGAAATTGGCGAAATAGTGCAGGTAATTGAAGAAATTGCGGATCAAACCAATCTCCTTGCCCTCAATGCCGCTATCGAAGCCGCTCGCGCAGGTGACCAAGGGCGCGGATTCGCGGTTGTAGCGGACGAGGTGCGTAAACTCGCGGAACGCACAGCACAGGCAACCAAGCAAATCAGTCAGACGATTAAGCAAATTCAACGTGATACCGGTGAGGCGGTCAAAGGAATGCAGCGTGGCGACAGCGAAGTCCGCGAGGGATTAACGCTCGCAAAGCAGGCTGGAAGCGCACTTGATGGTATTGTCGGTGGTTCGCGTGAGGTCGAAAGCATGGTCCAAAGCTCTGCAAATGCAATTTCTCAACAATCTTCGACGGCTGATGAAATTGCCAGAAGTGTCGAGCAGGTATCTTCATCGGTCAACGAAACAACAGCAGGCTTGAGCGAAATAGCCAGAGCAACCGAAAGTCTGCGAACCTTGACGGAGAACCTGCAAGGGCTTGTTAAGCATTTTGATGTCGGTACTCAGCAGTATAATCCATCGGGTTCATATATGATGCGGCAGAACCTTGGGCGCGGCTCTCGAAAACAACTTACCTAGCAGGGGCATTTCAGAATACTACCAAAAAAGATAGGCTTTCCGATACGCACCAGTGCTGTATGCCGATGTGGAGAATAGCTGGCTATAATCCGTTTACATTCCAATTTTTACTACTTTTTTAGATAGGTATTATGAAATACAAACTTCTCGGTCGGAGCGCCTTGCGGGTTTCGGAGCTTTGTCTCGGAACGATGGGCTTTGGTGAAGAATGGGGTTGGGGGGCAAGCAAAGACGAAAGTAAAAAAGTCTTTGATGCCTTCGTCAAAGCAGGTGGGAATTTTATTGATACCGCAAATTACTACACTGCTGGCACAAGTGAGCGGTTTGTTGGGGAATTTATCGCCGATAACCGTGATTTCTACGTGCTTGCGACCAAATATGCCCTTGGTATGCGGCGCGGTGACCCTAATTCCGGCGGCAATCACCGCAAAAACATGGTGCAATCGGTAGAAGCAAGCCTGAAGCGACTCGGCACCGATTATATTGACCTTTATTGGTTGCACATCTGGGATTTCACAACCCCAATAGATGAGATTATGCGCGGTTTGGACGACCTTGTTCGCTCGGGCAAAATACTTCATATCGGCGTTTCGGATTCTCCGGCTTGGCAAGTTGCACGTGGCAATACATTGGCGGAATTACGCGGCTGGACGCAATTTACCGCGTATCAAATCGAATACAGCCTCATACAGCGCACATCCGAGCGCGAAATCATACCGCTCGCGCGGGCTTTAGACCTTGCCATCACGCCTTGGGCACCTCTTGCAGGCGGCGCACTGACGGGAAAATATCTTCGCAACGACATCGGACGACTCAAACCCGATAGCGTTCGCTTGAATGATCGCAGCCAGACCATTACCAGAGAAGTTCTTGCCATTGCCGAAGAACTCGGCTGCTCTGCGGCACAAGTGGCTTTGCGCTGGACAATGCAAGAGCGAGTGAACGACGAGATTACACGAGGAGTCTCAATTCCGATTGTTGGCGCAACCAAAGAAGCGCAGGTTCTTGATAATCTCGGAGCCGTCAATATTCATCTTTCCGACGACCAAATGAAGCGCCTCGACGCTGCAAGCACCTTTGAACGCGGCTTCCCTTACGACTTTCTTGCCACAACCAATGTGCGTGACTTGGTTTCAAGCGGAATGTATAACGAGATTGTCAATCACCATCGGTGATTTTGCCGTAAAATCTATGGCTTTCTCCCAAGAAAGTCGTAGTTTTGCGGTCTTAATAGATTCCATATTCGTAATTGGTCAGATGCATCTTCCAACGGATTACCCGGAAAAATAATCGTGAAATCCGTACCGGGAAATCCGTACTACGGCAGCGTTCTCGCACTCTTCAGCCGTAGCACGGGAAGACCCAACCAGTTACCCATATTCTTTTTAACTCGTAGTGTTTTTCATTCTCCGTGAATTCTATGTCAGCAAAAAAAACAGCTCTTGTTTGTGGAGCCGGAGGCTTTATTGGAAGCCATTTGGTGCGTCGTTTGAAGCGTGAAGGGTTTTGGGTGCGCGGTGTGGACTTGAAATCCCCCGAATTTTCCGAAACTGCTGCGGATGATTTTATTATCGGCGACCTCCGCGAACAAGCCGTTTGCCGCAATGTCGTTGATATGCCGTTTGATGAAGTCTATCAGCTTGCCGCCGATATGGGCGGTGCGGGCTACATCTTTACTGGCGACCACGATGCCGATGTGATGCACAATTCCGCGACAATCAATCTTAACATCGTTGATTTAGCGCACCACAAAGGCGTAAAGAAAATATTCTATTCCTCTTCCGCTTGTATGTATCCCGCATACAACCAAGAAGACCCTGATAATCCTAAGTGTGCGGAAGATTCCGCCTATCCCGCCGCGCCCGATAGTGAATATGGCTGGGAAAAACTCTTCAGCGAGCGGCTGTACTTAGCATATCAACGCAATTATGGCTTGAACGTCCGTGTAGCGCGGTACCACAATATTTTTGGTCCCGAAGGCACGTGGACAGGCGGCAAGGAAAAAGCCCCCGCCGCAATGTGCCGCAAAGTCGCAGAAGCCGAAAACGGCGGTATGATTGAAGTCTGGGGCGACGGTAAACAAACACGCTCATTCCTCTATGTTGACGAATGTTTGGAGGCAATGCGCCGTTTTATGGACTCTGATTTTACTGGTCCCGTTAATATCGGCTCCGAAGAAATGATTTCTATCAATGGTTTGGCAGAAATGGTTATCGGATTATCGGGCAAAAACATTCGTATCAATAACATACCGGGACCGACAGGAGTACGCGGGCGCAATTCCGATAATGCTCTTATCCGCGAGCGCCTTGGGTGGTCGCCGCACGAACCGCTTCGTTCCGGCATCGAACGCACTTATACGTGGATTAATGCTCAGGTTCAGGCAAAAAAGTCTTAGAAGCCGTATAAAATCTTCGTAACTGGTCAGGTCTCGAAAAATCATCCACGAATCGCACGAATCCTCACGAATAATAAGGTTTGAATGGATTATTGCTCA
>JAAFHM010000029.1:3161-18297 GCA_013298375.1 Ignavibacteria bacterium
TCAATTCGTGTGATTCGTGGACATCATTGACAACATACCTGACCAGTTACAAATCTTCAATATAGCCGATAGTATTCGAGAGTCTGCTTGAAAATGGCAGACTCTCGTACTTTCTACCTTCCTCTGTGTTCTGCATTTTACTCCTCTGATTCCACCCATGACTATCGCTATTCTCCACAATTACTACCAACATCGCGGCGGCGAAGATACGGTCTTCGAGGCAGAAGCGCGACTGTTGGAGGAGCGTGGACACAACGTCATTCGCTATGCGGTGCATAACGACAGCGTGAGCGCATATTCCCAACTTCGCCTTGCACGAGCTACCGTCTGGAATCCTGATTCCTACAACGCTCTCCGCGCCCTTTTTCGCGCTGAAAAACCTGATGTGGTGCATTGTCACAATACCCTTCCGCTTATCTCGCCTTCCGCCTACGCTGCCGCAAATGATGCGGGCATACCAGTAGTCCAAACGCTCCACAACTATCGTCTGCTTTGCGCTAATGCGCTTTTTTTTCGTGAAGGTCGGGTTTGTGAGGATTGTTTGGGGAAATTTTTTGCCTTTCCTGCTCTCCAGCACAAATGCTATCGCGGAAGCCTTCCTGCAAGTGCTGTTGTGGCTGGCATGACGGCGTGGCATAGGTTGTGGGGAACGTGGGGAAAGCGCGTGGACAAATACATCGCGCTTACGGAATTTGCTCGTGCAAAGTTTATCGAAGGCGGGCTGCCATCAGAAAAAATTGTCGTGAAACCGAATTTTGTGGAAACAGATGCAGGATTCGCTCATGCAGAAGAAACAAAGAATTACGCGCTTTATGTGGGAAGACTTTCGGAAGAAAAGGGCTTGATGACGGCACTCGAAGCATGGCGTTTATTGGTGGATAACGGCTCCGAGCAGGAATTTCATATTATTGGAAGCGGACCACTTGAAGCGGAAGCAAAAGATTTTGTTCGGAGGCACAACCTTGATTCGGTGTGCTTTTTGGGGCAGAAGCCTTTTTCCGAAGCGCTAGAAGCCATGAAGTTTGCACGGATGCTGGTATTTCCATCACTCCTCTACGAAACCTTTGGTAAATCTATGATTGAAGCATTTTCCGGCGGAACGCCGGTGATTGCCTCACGTTTAGGTGCGCTTGCGGAAGTCGTGCGCGACGGGCATACGGGCTTTCACTTCGAGGTTGGGGATGCGGAGAGCCTTGCTGCGGCTATTCGGCGTATGAATCAGCTTTCCCCTGAGAGATATGCTTCTATGCGGCTTGCAGCCCGCAGAGACTACGAGGAGCATTATACCGCCGAAGCAAATATGCAACTTTTAGAGCGGGTGTACGAGGAGTGTTGTTTGCGGTAATCAAGCGCAAACTGCGTTTGCACTCCAGTTGGATGGGCGTTCTCATTCTATCTTTATTTGCTCGACGGCTGCCTTCAGAACTTCTGTATTCATCACGTGTGTCCCTTCAAAGCTGATAAAATCAATCTGTAATCCCGCCTCAGCAATACTGGCTCGTTGCTTTTCCAAAATCTCCGGCGTGATAAATTCATCGTCCGTTCCAATCACAAACGTTGTTTTCATGCCTTCAAAAAGCGCTTTATGAGCGCTCAGGTCAATTTCTGCCGGAAATCCACCAGCCCAGCAAATAAGCCTATCGGCGCGAAGTCCGCCGCGCACAATCCATCGGCAGAGCGTCGTTACACCCTGTGAAAAGCCAAGCGTCCAAACGCGCACTGCGTCAGGCTTGCCGCCTTTTTGAAGCAATTCCTCAAAAACGGTTTGCTGGAGTTGCTGTAAATATGCCAAGTAGTCCTGTACCTCGCTATCGCGGTCTTCTTTGGTCGTCCACGTCGCCCCGACGCGCGTCCACTCTTTGACATAAAAACGGGAAAGCCCTTCGGGAGCGACGATATAACGTGTTCCATCATCCAAACCCCGAAAATGGCGAATGAAAAACTCTGCAAGCTGCCCGTAGCCATGGACAACAAACCAGATTTCACGTGTGGCTTCAGAGAGTGTGCCGAGAGTGAAGTAGCGTGCTGTCTTACGGACTTCGAGATGATGTGATTCAGCGTTTTTTGTGGTATCGTCGGTCATTGTTCGCAGAAAAATTGGTGAAATAGGATACAATACAAAACCGCCGAAGTGCAGCAAATATCTGTACTTCGGCGGTAAAAGAGGACTCTCTAGGAAAAGCGGAAGAGTGGTCGTCCGTAGCTCAAAAACGACCAAGGTATCGAAGCAAGAACAAGCAAGACTGCTATGGTGAAAAAGATAGCTGCCGCCTTGTGTTTTGCCTCATCGGTAGCGGCTTTCAGGGCGCGGGCATTGCCGATATGCGCGAGTGCCAGCGCAACGGTCATTGCAAAAATGTGTTCTACTCCCCAAAAGCGCAAAATTCTGTCTTTCATGGCAGCGCCAAAACTTGGAAATACGCCTTGCGTCGTGATAGGGCTGAGAATAGCATAGAGCAGCAATCCGATAACAAATTGCAGCGTCATACTGTGCGCAAACATCACGTTCCAACGTCTATCGCTGTCCGACCACGGCTTTTTGCCAAACCAGCCCGAATATGCTTGAAATAGCGCCACTGCTGCGCACACAAGCACGAGCCAGCGCAAAAGCGAATGAAGAACAAGAGTAATTTCGTACATAGAAAAAAACCTTTGGGGAAAAAGTAAGAGAGAAGCTATGAGTTTGCAGCGCAAATATACGCAATCTCGCTCTAACTGCGCAATTATCGCTTCTCCCAACGCTCCAACTCTTTCATCCATTTTGCGGCTTTGGTAGAGCCTTCATCGGTCAGGATTTTTACGGCTTCTCGCAAACTCGTGACGGCTTTTTCCGTGCTGCCTTGTTCGCGGTAGAGCAGCGCAAGTTCAGCGCGGATTTCTCCTTCGAGTTCGCGGAGTTTGAGGCTTTGTGAGGCTTTGAGGGCTTTTTCAAAGAAATCCGCACTTTCGCTGAATTTTCCTGCCGTCCGCTCAAGCATTGCTAATTTTTTTGCATCAAACGCAAACCCTGCTTTGTCGCCATTTTGCTCTTTCATGCGGACTAGGGCAGCCATTTGGTCAATTTTATTGCGCAAATCTTGTGCGGCTTTGCTTTCAATGTCCGCACTTGCTTTGCTATCTTGTTCATTGCCAATCGGGGTTGCATCCTGTGTCGCTGGGGGCGTGGTTTGTGGCTGCACAGCAGAATTGTCGGCGCTTGGTGATTTTGCTGTCTGCTTTGCCGCATCGGTGCTATGTTCTGCCGTAGTTGACGGTGCAGGTGCGTTTTGCGCAGAAGGCTGTTGTAATGCGCCCTCCGGCGATGCCGAGCGCGATGTCGTTGTCGGCGAAGCGCTTGATGTGGGCGCGGACGGCATTGCGGCTTCATTGCTTGAAGGCGCATATTTCCAAGCACCATAGCCAATTCCTCCGCAAATTGCTGCGACAACGATGGATTTTGCAAGAAATGTACCGGTAAGCAGTGTGGCGATTTTCCCTGTACCAAGCACTACACCAGCTTTAGTGGCTGTTGACACACCTACCCCGGCGGTTGTTGTTGTCACGCCTACTGCCGTTGTGCCGATGCTTGTTGATGTAGCACCTGTGGCGGCAGCACTGGCAGTAAGGGCGGTTGCTGTGCCGAGAGCGAGTGCTTGCGCCATTTGCTGTTGCATTTCGCCCAAAAATGCCGTATCAACGCGGTCTATCCAGCGCTCTCCCAGATGAGCATTGTCAATCATTTCATCGAAAGAGGTGATAGCGCGGACTTCATCGGCAAAGGCGGGATTTTCTCGCAAAAGCGTTTCAAATCGTGCTTGGCCAGTCGCAGAAAGTGTTCCGTCGAGGTACTGAACAAGAAGGTCTTCGGTTTCGCTGTTCAGCGTGAAGGTGTTTGCGGTGAAGCTGTTCATTGCAATTCCTTGATAAAGGGAGCGAGTAATTGTCGGAGAAGTTGTTTAGCGCGAAAAACGCGCACTTTAGCCAGAGATACCGTGATACCGAGTGTTTGAGCGATTTCTTCGTGCTGCAAGCCGTCGTATTGTTTGAGTTCAAATGCTTCGCGCAAATCTTCCGGAAGCTGCGCAATAGCACGGTCTAATGCTTGTTGGAGTAAAAAGTCGTGATGTTCGTTTACTGAGCCGGAGCTTTCGGGCAAAATGTCCTCGCCGTCGTGTTCGATGGGTTTATTTTGTGTCAAATCCCGTTGCTGACGTTTTGAGACTTTCATGACATGGTGCCGAGCAATCGTAAAGAGCCATGCCGCATAATTTCCACCCGTAAAAGATTCGCGCTTTTCAAAAACAACGCTCATAACGGCTTGGAAAGCATCTTTTGCGGCATCGTGCGAACCCGTTGCTCGCAGACAGTAGGCGTAGAGCCGTTTATCGTAGCGTTTGTAGAGAATATTAAAAGCAGATTCGCTACGTTCCTCCCTGATTTTCGTAAATAATTCTTCATCACTCATCTCGTTGAGTGACGATGGTTTGGCTTGGGTCATAATATCGTCTGAAAGTGGTCGCTTGCGCGGCTCTGCGAAGGAAGAATGGGCGACATTGCCCTGAGTAATTCTTTCGGTGAGCGCAAAAGCGGCTTGAAACGTCTGCGTATCACACGCAGCAGTGTTTAATGAAGCCATAAAATAACGAAAATCCGGCACAAAGTGTCCGCGTAAACATTTTGTTGCAGAAAAGAACGCATTTTTTCACGCCGCGTTGTTCTTGATGCGTCCTCTCTATTGATAAAAAGCACCAAAAGCCAAAAGAGTTACAATGTTGGCAAAAAAATATTCAATTTGTGAAGGTGTCGTCTGAAAAGCGCATAAAAACAAGGCTTCGAGATGCTCATGGCGTATTGATGGGCGAAATTGGTATCCAATGCTCTCTGCTAAAATGATGGCAAAGAAAATTCTCCCGATGTTATCAAGAAATTTCCTGCAAGAACGTTGTGCGTAAAAGAACAAAGTTGTATATTAAAACCCAATCATTTTTCATGGGATTTTTATTGCACCCGACCACACTCTTGAGCGAGGATTATGTCTATGCAAACAGCTTTTGACAAAAAAGGTACTGATAAACGTGAGCAGGGCGGTAGCAGCGAAGAAGTGTTGCAACTGGTCAGTTTCACGCTCGGCAAGGAAGAATTTGGAATTGATATTCTTCGAGTGCAGGAGATTAACCGTACATCGTCGGTAACACGTGTGCCGAACTCACCGCACTTTATCGAAGGCGTTATCAACCTGCGTGGGAAAGTTATTCCTATCGTGGATTTGCGGAAGCGCTTTGGTATGCCGCCTTCGCAGCACGATAAAAACACACGCATTATCGTTGTCGAAATTCTTTCTAAGACAGTCGGTTTTATCGTTGACTCCGTTCGGGAAGTGCTTCGCATCCCTCAAAGTGTCGTTGATCCACCGCCACCGATTGTTGCGGGTATTAGTTCCGATTATATTGAAGGAGTTGGTAAGATGGATGATCGTTTGCTCATCTTGCTCAATTTGGAAAAGGCGCTTTCATCGGCAGAATTACAAGCCTTGTAATTGCTTGCGTTTGTCCTTTTTTCTCATACCGTTATCTGCCCAATAATCTTCTTGATAGCCATTTCAGAAATGATGATGTTTTCTGCGCCTCCGTTCTTAGTGATGCGGAGGGTTTCTTATCTACGAGCCTATTTATGAGCGTCCAAGACCGTATTTCATCTATGCTGGATTCAACCGATGCTGCCGTTCGCCGACGCGCAGCAGAGGAGCTTATGGAGTTAAGCAGCGCTGAAAACGACGTAATTACTGCCTTTGCTAAAGGTCTGACCGATGCGGATAAAGGGGTGCGGGACATCTGCGCACTTGCACTCGTGCGCCTGGGCAGCGATTCGACCGCCATAAGTGCAAAAGCTGTCGCACCACTTATCACCTTTGAGGATATTGAAGTTCGTAATCTTGCTGGCGACGTACTCATAAAACTTGGTGCATCCGCCGCAGACGCTTTATATCCGTATCTCAGCGACCCCAAGGAAGACAATCGCAAGTTTGCCTGTGATATTATCGGCTTGAGTAATAACCCCGCCGCTATTCCTCACGTGCGCAAACTCTTGACGGATGAAGATGACAACGTGCGCTGCGCTGCGGTGGAATCGCTCGGATTTCTCAAGGCAACCGACCTTTTGGGTGATGTTGTCGGGATGTATGACGACGAGATTGTTCGCCCATACGTTATTGCTGCCATTGGTAATTTAGGCGGCAAACAAGCGCAAGAATTTTTGCTCAAATTGATGGAAGAGCCAGACGAGTTTGTACAGATTTCCGCCATTGACGCTTTGGCGGTATGTACCGATGAAATCGGCGTTGCGCATAAACTCCTTGCCCTTTTGCCAACATCAAGCGCTGATGTGCAGTTAGTTCTGCTCAGAACAATTTATAGTATCGCTTTTCGATTGCAAATTGCCATAGAACTGCCGAAAGATCTCCGTGAGATAGCACGATTGGCACTTATGGACGACGAGCCAGATACACGCATAGCTGGTCTTTTGGCACTCGGTCAAAGCTACGAAGAAGAGGATATTCCAGCGCTTTTGCATGAAATTACGCTGAATAACGCGGAAACACAGCAACATATTTTATCGGTTATTCTTTCTCACTCCACCCCGGCGGTGGCAAGGGAGTTTTTTGACCGTATATTTGCGGCACAATTTGAGGCAAATTCGCCGATGACGGAGATATTGGGCTTTTTGACGGCAATTCTTCCACACGTTGAGGGAGAAAATGCAGCCATAGCCATTCAAGCTGTCATGCGGCAGTATGCGGCAGTGATACAAGACCATCGCCGAGAGATCATTGAGTTTTTGCTTGCCGTCAGCAGGGATGCCGCCATACACTTGCTATCGGACGAAATCACGTCGGGACAGCAGCATCGCGTAGAAGATGCCGCCCAATTCGCCCAGTTCTACAACATACGAGAAATTGTGCTACCTTGAAGCAAATGCACAATGAAAAGACCACCATTACAGCGTCCATAGCTTCATTATACAAACGCCTGTTCACGCATTACACCGTCATGGCTTCTGATTTGTTCGACAAATTTCGTTTTGGTCAGGGTGCAGGAAACACGAATAATCGTCCTACCAATACCCCGCAGCCTGATTCTTCGCCCGAATCAAGTGGTAGTGCTGTGCCTAATACTCCGTCGGATGGGAATGTTGGTAATACTCCTCCGCCAGCTAGCGGCAATACGTTTGACCGAAGCCAGTTGGGACAAGTCTTTATACCGCCCTCACTACTTTCTCTTGATAGTGGGAACGCGCCTAAAATGGATGATGCCACCTTCAAGAAATTTCGTGATTTTGTCTATGAACAGTGCGGCATTTCCTTTACAGAAAATAAAAAATATCTCCTTGAAGGACGCATCGCCAAACGCTTGGAGGCTCATAACCTCACGACCTTTGATGAATATTATCGCCTTATTTCGTCGTCAGCCGCAGCACGTGAAGAATTGCCGAGTCTTTTCGAGGTTGTGACGATTAACGAAACGTATTTCTTCCGCAACCCGCCACAGTTTGAGGCATTAGAACAGGTGATTTTGCCAGAAATTTTGAAGGCAAAGCAAGCGCAGGGTAATAAAAAATTGCGTATTTGGAGTGCTGCATCTTCATCCGGCGAGGAAGCCTACACAATGTCTATGATGATTCTGGAGCGCATAAAACCTCAGTTCCCCGGGTTTACCTTTGAAATTGTCGGCAGTGATATTAACACGGCTGTTTTAGAGAAAGCTCGTTCGGGCGTTTTTAAGGAATACTCCGTCCGCAATATGCCAGCGCACTATTTGAATAAATATTTTACCCGCGACGGCGATAAATATGTTCTTACGCCGGAAGTTCGGAATCAAGTGAAATTTATTTGTGTGAATCTCTACGATACGCCGACGATGCGCACAATGACAGGATTTGATGTTGTTTTCTGTTGTAATGTGTTAATTTATTTCGATACTATTGCCAAACAGCAAGTTGTAGCGGATTTATACGACGCTTTGAACAAGAGTGGTTATCTTTTTATCGGCTATTCAGAATCGCTTCATGGCGTTTCCAAAGCATTTAAACTCGTTCATTTTCCTAAAACTATCGCTTATAAGAAAGAGTAAACCAGAACGATTGTCTTGAAAGGACTGGTTTCACACCGTTATCATGGTTTAGCGCAAAATCAAGCATTACCGTTTCCGATTTGGAATGTTGGAAAAATTATTATGAAAAAAACAATTCTTACAGTGGATGACTCAATGTCGGTGCGAAAGTTTATCGCATTGTCGTTGAAATCTGGCGGATACCGCGTCATTTCGGCTGTTGACGGTATGGATGCGCTCGAAATTCTTCCCAAAGAAAAAGTGGATTTAGTTATCACGGACTTGAATATGCCGAATGTTGATGGGTTTGAACTTGTACGGACAATTCGTCAGAATACGACGTACAGCGAATTGCCAATTATCATCCTTTCCTCGCTTGCCGATGCGCAGTACATTGAGCGTGGGATGCAGGCTGGAGCCAATTCTTATATCGTCAAACCCTTCAATATGAAAAAGATTCAGTACGAGGTATCAAAATACATTTGATAAATTCTTTTCCTGCTTTTATATTACCGTGTACATTTGTACGCTCTTCATTTCGCAATAAACAGACCTTCTCTATCTATCAACTTATTTACTAAAGAGTTGCTATGAAATTTCTTGTTGTTGATGACTCGCCAACGATGCGTCGCATTGTAATCAACGCGCTCCACAGTTTCGGCTACAACGACGTGGTTGAGGCGAGCGACGGGCAAGATGCGCTTGCAATTCTCTATACGGAAAAAATTGATTTTGTAATTACCGACTGGAATATGCCTAATATGAACGGTCTGGAACTCACAAAAGCAATCCGTAATGATGCGACGTTTGGCAATCTTCCCGTTCTCATGGTAACCACGCGCGGTATCAAAGAGGATATCGTGCAAGCGCTCCAAGCCAAAGTGAATAATTACATCGTTAAGCCCTTCACTCCGGCTGTCCTCAAAGAAAAAATTCAAGCTATCGTGCCAAATGCGTAAGTAAAAATCGCGTGTCTGAATCGTCACGCGATATTTTTCTTTCTGCACAACACATTCCTTGTAATTTTCTCCAGAAGATTAGGCGCTGCTTCACTCTTGCAATCGCCCACATCGGCTATTGGTCTTGGTTCATTATACTCACAATGATTCGGCACAATAGTTGATGGTTGCTTGCATCAATAAATCAACCCCTAAATGCAGCGTTTATTATGAAATGTTGTGTGTTGAGTCTAAAATAGTCGGATACTCTCACAATAAACAGCTATTTCCGCCATAATGCTCTGCATTTATTTCCGTCCTTGTATTCACCCTGGAGACCGTCCATTATGCGTGTAGGTGAAATCAATGAAATGCTGCATAAGACAGAAGAGCTGAAAGCACTCTTCGTGTTCGGTCAGCGTGTTATTCCCTTTCTGGAAGAAGTTTTTCTCTTCATCCGCGAAGTCACTCCGCTATTGGAGAATATCAACGTCTCTATTGAAGAAAATCTCGCCAGAATGCCGAAAGCGGCACAGCAACTTTCCTCCGTTACCAAGGCAACAGAACTCGCCACAACCGAAATTCTGGACACACTCGACGGACTCAGCTATAAAGCCGATGTGATAAGTTCTAATCTCAAGCAACTTATACAAATCCAGCGCCTGAATCGATCTGAGCATGAGAAAATCATTGATGCGGTCAATGAACTTCAACGCAACGAAGCAACACCGACAGAAGAAAAAGACTCCGTGTATTCGCGTATTATTGACGTTATTCGGAAAATTGAAAACCGCGAAGGCGGGCATTCGTCCGCACATTATGTTGATAATATCAAGTCCGCTGTTGCAGTCCTGCAAAAGCCAGAGGTCTCGGAAGAACTTGTCAATACCTCCGAAAAACTTTTGGAAAGTATTCGGATGGATTCAACGCAAATAATGATGTCGCTGCAAGTGCAAGATATTACTTCACAGCAGCTTGCCGCAGTAAATAGTTTACTCCAGACCGTGCAAAACAAGTTGGGCGAAATTATGGTGCATTTCCGTAATACGGAAATTGGGGAGCTTATTTCGACATCTGCACGTCGTCCGATGCAAGATGAAACCCACGCAACACAGGTTTCCTCGCTACACCGCGCCATTGCGTATGATTCTGATGTTGGTTCGGCGCTCTCTGGCGATCCGAATCGCCAGAATGCCGTAGATTCTATCTTGGCATCGTTCCAAGACGGTGGTATCAGCACTCCGGCACCCACATCAAATTCTTCATCATCGCAAAATGATATTGATGCGCTTTTTGGTAATAGTGCTTCTGTTGCACCTGCTTCTGCAAGCAGTGATCAAGCACCAAGTCCTCCTAGCGACCCTGCTTCGCAAAATGACATTGACGCACTTTTTGGCGGCGGGCAATCAAATGACCCGGCATCTCAGGACGATATTGATGCGCTCTTCAAATAACGATGATTCATCTCGCTATTATCAATTATAGCTGTTCGTCATTACTCAAGGTTTGTATTCTCTAACTCACGATATTTCGTACTGTTTTCGTCAAAGTACCTATTATGGCAGGCGCTCTCGATAACGAAATGAAAGAACTTCTTGATAGTTTTCTTATTGAAACACAGGAAATTCTGGATACCCTCGACCAAGACTTGATGCAGTTGGAGTCGCAAGCGGAAAACTTTGACCTCTTGAACTCTGTTTTTCGTAGTTTTCATACCATCAAAGGAACATCGTCCTTTATGGGATTTGAGCAAATTACGGAAATTACGCACCATGCTGAGGATATTCTCAATAAACTCCGAAAATTTGAACTCAAGGTCAATTCGGAAATCGTTGATGCTCTTCTCGAAGTCTATGACTGGCTCAAAACGCTGCTCAAAAAAGCACAAGCTGGTGATACCGAGCCTGTTGATTACTCCAAGACCATGGAGAAACTCACGAAAATTGTCCATCCCGAAGCCGCGAGTAAATCTGCTCAACAGCCCGCAGGAGGGCAAGCAGCAACCGCTGCGCCGCAAGCAAGCAGCACATCTGTTGTTGACAGTATTCTTAGCGATAAATCGTTTGGCACGAGTGGTGATTACTTCACGGACGATGAACTTTCGATGATTGCAAATGCTTTCGCTGAAATTAATCGCTCCATGATACCCGCAGCAGCGGATACGGCTACACCAGAACCCGTACCCGCGCCGAGCGTTGCTCCAACAACGGCAGTTACGCCACCACCGCCAACACCACCAGTAAGTGTGGCTCCTTCCGCTACACCCGCGCCTGTTGCTGCGCCAGTAGCAAAAGCGCCTGAGCCAATCGCTCCTCCAAAGAAACTTCCCATTAAAGAGGCAGCCTCCGCGCCAGGACCCGATGATAAAAAAGCCGTTGCCGCAACCACCGAGACAACAATTCGTGTTGATGTGAATCGCCTTGAAACGCTCATGGATTTGTCTGGCGAACTCGTGTTGGGACGGAATCGCCTAGCACAGGTAACGCAAGAACTCATGCAGCGCTATGAAAATCATGACTTTTTGCGGGAATTACAAGAGACGAGTTCGACGATTGACTTTATAACGACCGAATTACAGTCGGCAATTATGAAGACTCGGATGGTTCCAATATCGAAGATTTTCCAGAAAGCACCGCGTATTGTCCGCGACCTTTCCAAGGAGTTTGGTAAAGATATTGAATTAGTCTTACGTGGTGAAGAAACAGAGCTTGACCGAGGCATTATTGAAGAATTAAACGACCCGCTTGTCCATATGATTCGCAATTCTTGCGACCATGGTATCGAAAGCACGGCAGAGCGCGAAAGAACGGGCAAGCCCAATAAGGGTACGCTTACCTTGGATGCGCAGCATGAAGGCAATCATATTGTCGTTAGTATTATTGACGATGGAAAAGGCATTGATCCTGAAATGCTCAAGCGCAAGGCGCTGGAAAAGGGATTGATTACATCGGAGCAGTTTCAAACTATGAGTGACCGCGATGCTTTTAGCCTTATTTTTATGCCTGGTTTCAGTACGGCGGAAAAGGTAACAAGCGTGTCGGGGCGCGGTGTCGGTATGGATGTTGTACGGACAAATATCCAAAAATTGAAAGGTATTATCGAAGTTGACTCCAAAATCGGCTCTGGCACAACATTCACCATCAAACTTCCGCTAACGCTCGCAATTATTCAGGGTTTGCTTGTACGTGTACATTCCGAAATCTACGCACTGCCATTAAGTGCTGTTGTTGAAGTTGTTAATACCGATTTGAACCAGATTTATAGCGTTAATCAGAACGAAGTTATCCGCATTCGCAATCAAGTGTTCCCACTTATTCGGATGGACAAAGTTTTGAAAACACCAACAACCGAAGCGACACTCGAAAATCGCTATGTCGTCGTCGTCGGGCTTGCCGACAAGCGCCTCGGTTTGGTGGTTGATGAACTTTTGGGACAAAAAGAGATTGTGATTAAATCGCTTGGCGAGTACTTAGGTCATATTCGCGGTATGTCCGGCTCAACAATTTTGGGCGACGGACGTGTGATTATGATTTTAGATATTGAAGAACTTATACAAGCCGCGCACACTATCGCAGCATCAGTCTGGCAACAGCAAGGGTAAATTTCAAGCCCTTTTAATTGAATGATTTTAGCAAACGAGCGAGTTTAATACAAAATACCATGAAACCAATACGGGTTTTAATCGTTGACGATTCGGCATTTGTGCGTAAAGCGCTTTCAACCATGCTTCAAAGCGAGCCGGACATAGAAATTGTCGGACTTGCCAATAACGGAAAAGAAGCCGTTGAAAAAGCAAGTGAACTCAAGCCCGATATTATCACGATGGATGTGGAAATGCCTATTATGAACGGCTTGGAGGCACTGCGCTTGATTATGGAGCAGAATCCAACGCCAGTCCTGATGGTCAGCAGTATTACAACTGAGGGCGCGGAAGCCACTATTGAAGCACTTTCGCTGGGCGCGGTAGATTTTATCTCCAAGCAATCCACACTGACAATCCAACAAACCATGCGTGATGAATTGGTCGGTAAAGTCAAAGCAATTACGCAAAGTGCTGGTGTGAAATCCCGTCTAAGCCGCCCTTCGCTTTTGGGAGGTCTTGGATTTCGTAGGGCTGCCCCAGCAGCGAGTCCGGCGAAAGCAGACGATAGTAATGAGCGCCTCTCTCTCCAAGAGCGCATCGCCCGCCGCCGCCAACAATCTATGCAGGATGGGGGCGCAGAGACCTCTTCACCCGCCCCATCTCCAGCACCTTCTCAAACTAAACCGCTTCATGAAGTGCGATTAACCGGAAGAAAACGTCCAGCAGCCGGACACGCAAAAGTCATCGTTCTCGGAGTTTCCACCGGTGGACCACTTGCTCTGCACCAAGTTGTACCACGTTTGCCGAAGGATTTTCCTGTTGGTATGCTTATAGTCCAGCATATGCCAGCACACTTCACAAAATCTCTCGCAGACCGCTTGAATACACTTTCACACGTTGTTGTCCGTGAAGCACAAGATGGTGACATTCTGGAACCCGGTCTGGTGCTGATTGCACCAGGCGGATTGCATTTGAAAATTGGAAAAGACCAGCGTACAATCCATGTTACACCCGACCCTTCGGAAACACTCCACCGTCCTTCGGTGGATGTTACGGCTGAATCCGTTGTCGAGGCATTCGGCGGTCATGCCGTAGGCGTGATTATGACGGGAATGGGACGTGACGGCTCGGCAGGACTCAAGAAATTGAATGCCAAAGGTGGGTACGTTATTGCGCAAGACGAGGAGTCATGCGTTGTCTACGGTATGCCCAAAGCCGTTGTTGACGAAGGAATTGCTGACGAGGTTCAGCCTCTTGAACAGCTTGCCGATGCGATTGCCGCTTGTGTTGGTGTTCATGCCGTCAATGCAAAAATATGATGTCTGCAAATCTCAACTTCGACAAGCAAGACGGCTTAGTTCCAGCAATTATTCAAGATGCAATAACGCAAAAAGTCTTGATGCTGGGCTATATGAATGCGGAAGCATTGGAAAAAACTCAACGTGAGGGAATTGTTACCTTCTTTAGCCGCTCCAAATCACGGCTCTGGACAAAAGGGGAAACATCGGGTCATTTCCTGCGCGTCGTCGAGATTCTCCCTGATTGTGATAATGACACGCTGCTCATTAAAGTACGCCCCGAAGGACCAACGTGCCACACCGGATCCGACACGTGCTTTGATGAACAAAACACCTCCACAACGTCATTTTTGCACGAATTAGAGCAGATAGTTCTCGACCGCAAGGCAAATCCCTCACCAGATTCTTACACCAGCAAACTCCTTGCACGTGGTATCAATAAAGTAGCACAAAAAGTAGGCGAGGAAGCAGTAGAACTGGTCATCGAAGCAAAAGATAGCAATGATGATCTTTTCAAAGGCGAAGCTGCCGATTTGCTCTTTCATTTTACGGTCTTACTGGCGGAAAAAGAAATTTCTCTCGAAAGCGTTATGGATGTTCTTCGAGAGCGCCATGCGACAAAATCTACTACTGATTCAAAGTGAGCGAATAACTTTCTGCATACACACACTAGTCTCTACGCCCTGATATTGACCATAGTTTGGAATAATCACGTAACCACTCTTTTGATACAGCCGAATGGCTGAGGCGAGTTTTTTGCTTGTCTCCAAGATACACACCGAAAAGCCTGTTTCCATAGCCCATCCCTCTAATTCTGCCACAATCCCCTGTGCAATTCCACGTCCACGATACTCTTCAAGCACAAACATTCGCTTGATTTCTGCTGTATCATCCGCAAAGCCTTTAAATGCCCCGCATCCGACTGGTTTTCCATCACAATAAGCGACGACGACGTGATGAATCTGTTCGACTGTATTGAAAGCCGCAAAAAATGTATCATCATCACCATTGATAATACTCAAATGCTTGTCCAATAGTCGTATAAGCATCTGAAAATCAGCGTTTTGAGAGATTGTTCTTATGTACTCTGTCATAATATCCTTCCAGCTTATACCGTTTTGATAATAATTTCGTTATCTTGCAGAATAAAACCAACAATTTTTACAGTATTGATTCCTTGTATGTACCGTACCGACTACGTTTCTGCAATTACAGAAGATGCTGATACTCTTT
>JAAFHM010000551.1 GCA_013298375.1 Ignavibacteria bacterium
TCATGCCCTCGGATTTTAGGCGGTTGAAATAGGCAATCAGCACAATGCCGTTCAAGACCGCAACGCCGAAAAGTGCGATAAACCCTATGCCCGCCGAAATGGAAAATGGCATCCCGCGCAGCCAGAGCGCCACCACGCCGCCGATAGCAGAAAGCGGAATGGCGGTGAAAATGAGCAAGCCGTATTTTATAGAGCGAAAGGTAAAATAGAGCAGCGTGAAAATAAGCAATAATGCGATTGGCACTGCAACAGCGAGGCGTTTTTTTGCTGCAATGAGATTCTCAAAACTACCACCATAGCGGATAAAATAGCCAGGCGGGAGCTTTGCTTGGGCTTCGATTTTACCACGCAACTCCGCCACAACGCTCTCAACATCGCGGCTTCGGATATTGAAGCCAATCGTGATGCGGCGTTTTGCATCATCGCGTTGAATCTGATTGGCACTCAATTCCACACGCACGGTGGCGAGTTCCCGTAGGGGAACGTGGTTGCCACTTGGCGTGGAAATAAGCAGGTTCTGCGCGTCCTCAAGCGAGCGGCGATGCGCGGTGTCGAGCCGCACAACGAGATCGTAACGGCGCTCATCTTCAAACATCAAGCCCGCCGATTCACCCGCAAACGCGGTGCGAATTGCTTGGTTGACCTCGCTGACCGCCACGCCATACCGCGCCAAATCATTGCGGCGGAAGGTTATCACGATTTGTGGTAAGCCCGTAACGCGCTCCACGTAGAGGTCGGATGCGCCCTGACAGCTTTCTACAATCTTGCCAATTCTTGCAGCTTCGTCCGACAAAATATCCAAATTTTCGCCATAGAGTTTCAGTACCACATCCTGTCGAGCGCCCGTCATTAACTCGTTGAAGCGCATTTGGATCGGTTGCTGAAAGCCATATTCCACGCCCGGAATTGTTTCCAAGCGCTTTTGCATTTTTTCGGCGAGTTCCTCACGCCCGGAGGCGCTTGTCCACTCATTTCGGGGCTTTAAAATAATCATCAAGTCCATGGATTCAATCGGCATCGGGTCGGTGGGAATTTCGCTGGAACCAATTTTCCCAACGACTTGCGTTACTTCGGGGAAATGTTTCGTGAGCAATGCTCCCGCTTTGAGCGCTGTTTCGAGGCTATGCGAGAGTGAAGAACCTGTCATCACGCGGGTTTCGACGGCAAAATCTCCTTCGTCCAGCGTCGGGATAAATTCGCCACCAAGGGTGAAAAACAGCAGAATTGCACCCACAAGCAACGCCAGCGACACGCCTAAAACCACGATGTTGCGGCGCATTGCCCATGACAAAACGGGAGTGTACACATCCTGAAAAGTAGTCATTATGCGGTCTGCAATGGTTTTTTTTGTCATTGCTTTTTTGCTTAAAAAGAGCGCTGACATCATCGGAATATAGGTTAGCGAAAGGATAAAAGCGCCCGCTATGGCAAAAGCAACTGTTTGCGCCATTGGGCGAAACATCTTGCCTTCCACGCCGACAAGCGCCAGAATGGGCAGATAAACAATCAAAATAATGATTTCGCCAAAAGCAGCCGAGGAGCGGATTTTCGAGGCAGAATCGTACACTTCCGCATCCATTTCGGCTTGCGTGAGTGGTGTGGTTGCCTGTGAGCCAGTATTCATGCGCTCTTGAAGATGATGCAGCGTTGCTTCCACGATAATCACCGCACCATCAACAATTATCCCGAAATCTATCGCCCCCAACGACATCAAATTGCCCGACACGCCAAAAACATTCATCATCGCAATAGCAAAGAGCAGCGCAAGCGGTATCGTGGAAGCCACCACCAAGCCCGCCCGTAGGCTGCCCAGAAACAGCACCAAGACAAACAGCACAATGAGTGCGCCCTCGGCGAGATTGATGGCAACCGTCGTAATGGCGCTCTTTACGAGTTTTGTGCGGTCGAGAAACGGCACGATTGCTACGCCTTCGGGCAGTGAGGTTTCGATTTGTGCGATGCGCTCTTTCACATTGGCAATCACTTTCGAGGAATTTTCGCCTTTGAGCATCATCACAATGCCGCCTACAACCTCGCTTCCCTCGCCATTGGCAGAGGTGCGCGTCATTGCGCCGTAGCGAATGGCGCTGCCAAATTGCACCTTCGCAACATCCCGAATGAGAATGGGAATGCCGCCCGTTCTGGTTTTGACGACAATGGCGCTGAGGTCGTCGGTGGTACGCGCCAAACCTTCGCTGCGGATGAAGTAGGCTTGCGGGTGCTTGTCAATATACGCGCCGCCAGTGTTTTGATTGTTGCGCTCCAATGCTGTGAAGACCTCACCAATACTGATGTTCATGGCACGGAGACGGTCGGGGTCGAGGGCAATTTCGTATTGCTTCAAGCGCCCACCAAAACTGCTCACGTCTGCTACGCCTTCGGTTCCAATGAGGTTGCGGCGCACGAGCCAATCTTGAATGGAGCGCAGTTCCATCGGTGAAAATTTGTCGCCAAAGCCCGGTTTTGGCTGAAGAACGTATTGATAGATTTCTCCCAGACCCGTCGTAACGGGAGCCAGTTCAGGTGAGCCAATGCCGCGTGGTATCTGTGTTTCCGCTTCTTTTATCCGCTCGGCGACTTGCTGCCGCGCCCAGTAAATATCAATATGTTCTTTGAACACAATCGTCACAACCGACAGCCCAAACCGCGAAAACGAGCGTATTTCCTCGCGTCCGGGAATGGTCGCAAGGGCAGTTTCGACAGGGAAGGTAATGTGGCGCTCAATTTCCTGCGCCGAGAGCGAAGGGCTGCGAGTGATGATTTGAACTTGGTTGTTGGTAATGTCAGGCACGGCATCAATAGGCAATTCTGCGAAAGAATACGTCCCCCAGACCACAAGCGCCAAGGTCATTAGCGCAATGACGAGTTTATTGTGAATCGAAAAAGCAATAATGCGGTCAAGCATAGAGAAAAAGAGGTAGTGTTAAGTGTTGAGTGCTAAGTTTTGAGTGAAAACGAGGCATATCGTTAAGTATTTGAATAATAAGGTTGTGGACAATAAAAGATTAAAGTTGCAAATTGCGTATTCTAGTGGAATTCACACGAACATTGTATTGGGTAGATCAATGGGCAAAATTCGTATACCATCATTGACAGAAGAGCAACGTAGTACGTTAGAATACGGCTATCATCATGGCGCAGCGCATTGTTTTCGCAAACGCTGCCAAATGATCCTTCTCAAAAGTCAGGGTCGTACCTCCAAAGAGATTGCCACGATTGTCGGCGGATGTGAAGTTGCGGTTAATTCGTGGCTTGATCGCTTTGAAGCCGAAGGCGTTACAGGCTTGCGCAATAAACCGGGACAAGGCAAGAAGCCGATTCTTGACCCCGCCAGCGATCGTGAACGCATTAATGAGGCGGTCAGGAACAATCGTCAGCAACTGAAACTGGCTCGGGTAGAAGCGCAAGAGGCATTAGAGAAAGAGTTTTCGTTGAAAACCCTCAAACGCTTCTTAAAAAAAA
>JAAFHM010000012.1 GCA_013298375.1 Ignavibacteria bacterium
CAAAGTGTTCTGTGCCGTCATAAACTCGAAGCAGAAATACCAAGAACATCATATTTCGGTACGACCAGCAAAAAAATCTGCTTTGACTTCAGAATTTGCTTGCTAAGGTCATAGAAATCGAAGGCTAACATTGCCCATTTCCTTATTTCGCCAATTCATCGTAAAAAAATGCGGAAGCAATAATTCCACGATAAAAATTCTTCAACGTAAAATGTTCATCGGGCGAATGAAGATTTTCCGTGTTTAAGCCCATTCCCATCAGGACAACCGGTGCATTCAAAATAGTTTGAAAGAGCAGAACAATAGGAATAGAGCCACCTTCACGGGTTAAAAATGGTTTTTTACCAAAAGCACGTTCCATAGCCCTAAGCGCAGCACGAACCCCTTTGCTGTCGGTGGGCGTAATAGCAGGATTGCCACCGTGCAGATTCGTCACTTCGACTCGAACCGTCGGCGGAGCAATGCGCTCAATGTATGCTGCGAATTTTTTTGCAATATCATCCGTATTTTGATTCGGGACAAGTCGCATAGAAATTTTCGCCGATGCCTTGCCGGGAAGCACTGTTTTAGCGCCTTCGCCCATGAAACCGCCCCAAATGCCGTTCACATCCAATGTCGGACGGGCAGATGTTTTTTCTAACGTACCATAGCCAAATTCACCATCGGTGGCAGGAATATTCAACTCCTTGCAGTATGCAGCCTCATCGTGGGGCAATCGGCGATACTCCTCGCGCTCCTCCGGCGTAAGTGGCAGCACATCATCGTAAAAACCGGGAATGGTGATGCGTCCGTATTCATCGGTCAACTGTGCAATAATTTTCGCCAACGCATTAGCAGGATTCGCTACCGCACCGCCAAATACGCCAGAGTGTAGATCACGATTGGGTCCGGTAACGGTGATTTCCATATAACACAAACCTCGCAAACCATAACATAGTGACGGCACTTCATCGGCAAACATAGCGGTATCGGATATTAACACCGTGTCGGCAGCAAGCATTGATGAGTGTTTGCGGAGAAATGATTCTAAATTCACACTACCGATTTCTTCTTCGCCTTCAATCAATACCTTAACGTTGACGGGCAGCTTACCGCTTGTTTTCAAATGTGCTTCGAGGCTTTTGAGTTGCATAAACACCTGCCCTTTGTCATCAACCGCCCCACGAGCATAAATTTTTCCATCGCGCACCGTTGGCTCAAAAGGCTTATTCGTCCAGAGGTGAAGCGGGTCAACAGGCTGCACGTCGTAATGCCCATAAAACAGCACCGTCGGCGCATCCTTTCCAGCGTGAAGATGCTCGCCATAGACAACAGGATGCCCATCGGTGGGGAAAATTTGAATATTTTCCAAGCCAATGGATTTCATAGAGTTCTGCACCCACTCTGCGCAACGCAAGACATCGCCTTTGTGTTCGGGCGCGGTACTGATGCTGGGAATTTTGAGGAAGTCTTGTAATTCTTCGAGATGAGCGGATTGCTGTTGTTCGAGATAGGCCAGAAGATTACTCATAACAAAGGGGAAAAAGTGTAAAAAAGAAGGTTTTGTGGAAAAGTCTGTGCAAAAAGTGGAATATTGGGGAAAACGGTGTGAGTAATATTACCAAAGCATAATAGTCAGCAACACGAGGTTTTATGCAATCGGGAAGCATTATTGTTTATTGCAAAATAGTGTCAAGTATGGTAATAACCAAGATGACTTTTCCACGTTGCATTTTTTGTCAAAGTTTTCCACATATTTTCCTCACCTGTGCAAAACCTACGGGGAAACGGCGGGGAGAGTTCTGGTGAAAACACGGAGTAATACCCACACTCTTTTCCCCGTAACGATGTTATCCCCGCTTCTGTGCATATCAGCAAGGTTGTTCAGGATTTATACAGAGCGAATTTCACAGGCAATATTATCAGGAACACAAGGAGTAATGCAGCTTTGAAGATTATCATTCTTCAATTATCCACATTTCCCCATCTATAACTGTGGATTTATAGAGTATTTAAACAAATAGAAATAAAATAAACCAATGATAGTGAACAACGTACACAACATTCACATTTTACTTAACTTCTCTAATCGTTGTTGAGCTGTTTTACCAAAATCATCCTCGCTGTGCTGCGCAATGACGAGACGATACATCTCTTTTGCAGTTTCCACATCTTTCTGTGCTTCATAACAAACACCAAGATTCAACAACGCCAGCGTGTACCAATCTTCCAGCCCTGAGAAGCCATTTTTATTTTTCAAAAATGCCGTTATCGCTTCGGCGTATTTTTTTTCCCGGACAAAGAGTTCTCCGATGCGGTATTGTGCTTCGGCGGCGAGTTCGTCAGTTCGCGAAGTGGCTATCTGCTCTAACTGCGCACGGGCGCTATCGAAGAGGCTATTTTGCCGGAAAAACATCGCCACACGGTAACGACAACGATCGCCATAATCCGACCCCTTGAAGCGTTCAGCGACTTCGCGGTAATAGCGAATTGCCTTGGAGGTGTCGCCACGCGATTCGTAGAGATTTGCCCGCTCGAAAGCCGCACGAATAGCTGCATCGTCTCCGGCGTAGAGTCGCTCTACCCGCAGAAACGTTGTATCGGCTGCCAAAAATGAAGCACTATCGCGGCGGAGCAGCGCCAATTCGCGGCGGAGCAATGCCTGTTCCAATGCCGCACGTGGCGCAACATTGCTTTGCGGGTATTCTGCTTCGACGCGGCGAAAGGCTGTGAGGGCTTTTGCGCTGTCGTTTATGGCGGCATAACTCCGACCAATTTGGTAGAGAGCTTCGGCATTACGCGGGTTCTGGCGGTTTTTGGCGATAAAATCTTCAAATTCTGCGGCTGCATTGACAAATTTACCCGAATTGAACAAGGTTTCTGCTTTTTTGAATTTCACTTCCTGTGCAAGTGTCGAACCGGGGCTGGCGTTGATATATTTGTCCGCAATCGCCGTTGCCGAATCTTCCTTGCCTTGCAGCATATAGCAATATTGAATCGCATTGACGGCATCGGGTGCAAGCGGGTGAAGCGGGAAAACATCGGCTACGGCGCGATAGGCTTGAATAGCAGCATCGTACTTTTCTGTGTTGAAATAGCTGTCTCCAAGCGCGTAGTAGGCACGTGGAGCTGCCGAACCCTGCGGATACGCATCCAGCAATGCCCGTAGTTCCTTTGCTGCTTCGTCGAATCGGCGCTGTTGAAAATATGTCCACGCCGCACCGTACATCGCATCATCTGCCAATGGGGACGATGGATAGGCTTTCGCAAAATCGCGCATTGCCTCAAGTGCTTGGTCGTACTCCAACAAGCGATAGAGCGATTGTCCGAGTTGGAATGCAGCATATTCGCCTTGTTCGGTTTTGGGCTTGAGGCGGGCAGCTTGGCGATAGGACTCGGCGGCGGCGCGGTAATTTTTGGTAATGTAGAGCCCATCGCCTTTTCGTGCCAGAACGTCAAGCGCAAAGCCGCTTTCGGGGTATTCGCGCAAAAGCCGCGTGAAGGTCGCCGCCGATTCGGTGAACTGCCGCAGACGAAACTGCGTCCAACCCAAGCCGTAGAGCGCTTCTTCAGCACGTTCGCTCTGCTGATATTCCGTCAAAAAAGTTTGATAGCCTCGTGCAGCATTTTGAAGCAAATCCGCTTGATATTGAGCCTCGACAATCCAAAAAGCGGCTTCTGCACGGTGATTGTTGATGCGGTCGCTGCTCGGATTATCAGTTGAATGTGGGTTGTCGTTCAAAAAGCGTGTCAGTTGTGTGATAGCATCGCGGTACTCTTTTGTTCCAATGAGTGCCATACCGCGCTTTAAGACTGCTTCGGTGAGATAATTGTCGCGTTCAGGCAAGGCATAGAGCGGCACTTGAGCCAAAAGGAGTTCCGTTCTTTCAAAAGAGCGTACCGCAAGGGCAAAACTTTTTGCTTCGAGTGCCGTTTCGCCCAAAAGGAGATTGATGCGCATTTGCGTTGCCGCATCGGGAGCTTCGCGGGCGGCGCGTTCAAGCGTTTTCCGAGCATCGTCGTATTTTCCATCGTGGTAATAAATTTCGCCCAATTCCAAGAGTGCTTCGGCGGGAAAAGGAAAATCCGATTGTACCGCCAGAGCGCTCAATTCCTTGCGGGCAGTTTCGCTTTCGCCCTTGCGTTTGAGCGCAATCGTGCGGTAAAGCCTCGCAACTCCTGCCAAACGAGAGTATTCGGGATTGGTTAAATCATCGGCATCTATCACCGCGTCATACTCCGCAAGAGCAGTGTTAATCATGCTTTCAGAGGAGTCTGCCAGATTTAACAAAGCATAACCCTTGCCCAGACGCGCTCTGAGCATCAAGGAGGTACGGGGGAATTGTTTGAAGAGCGCCTCAAAACTCTGCAATGCCGCTTCAAATCGCCGTGCAACGGCATTTGCCTCGCCACGCAAGTACAAAATTTGCTCTCGTGCATTGTCGGCATAACTTTGTGGCTCAATGCTTTGAACATTATTTTGAGTGCTGCTTGAAGCAGTAGAAGCCTGATTTTGTGCGGTATTCAGCACCGTTGCTGCCGATTCTAACTCCGCAAGCGCCCGTGCAGAGCGTCGGAATTGAAGATGATTTTGTGCCGAGCGAATATGCGCTGCCAGCCGTACGTTTCCTTGTGGGTAATTCGCAATAATGCGGTCATAGCGGGCAAGCGCTGTATCGTATTGTCGGCGCAGTTCGGCAGAGCGGGCGAGAAAAAACAGTGCGTCATCAGCATAGCGTCCACGCGGATAGCGGTTTGATGTGCGCTCAAAAGTCGCTTGAGCGCTGTCGGCAAAGGCGGGATTGCTTGCGCCATCCTGCAAATAACACACGCCCTGCCAATACAAACCATCTGCCAAAAGCGGTGCGTAGGCGCTATCGCCGCCTCTAACCGCCAGATTATGCGCGGCTGAGGCAATGCTTTGAGCAAAAAATTCGCGGGCTTCGGCATAATTTTCCCGTTCCAAATGGCGGTTTGCTGCGAGTTCGTAGGCAAAAGGGAGAAGAGGAGAATTGGGGCAACGAAGTGCAAAGCTGTCCAAAGTACGCCACGCATGAACGTATTCGTCAGGGTTTTGCGCTCCGGCACGGAACTGTGCATCGGCAAGAAGCAAGGCAGCATGGTCGCTTGCTGCTGCTGTTGGAAAGCGTTTGAGAGCCGTCAATAGGCGCTTTTGTGTTTCTTGCTGCACATCGCGGCGAAACCATGCGTTTGCATCTTGAAACAGTTCCGTACCGTAATCAAGCGGCATCGGTGTTAGTTGCGCACGGAGGTTTGGCACGGTGCCGACGACGAGCAACGCCAATAACAAACGTATGATAGCGTGATGCAGAAATATTCTGGGGCGAACATTCATAGTTGGGTCAGAGCAAAGCAGCCTTGCGGCGGTTCAGGGAAAGGATTTTCTGTGCAAATCTACACAAAATTCTTTCAAGCGCATTAGTGTTCCTACGCCAGAGGTTCAGCGCCGTGAAGCCGCTTTGGTGATACGATTCATCAAGGCAATATTTTGTTGTATGGTTTCATCGCAAACGATAATGACGGCACGAAACCCCTGCTCGTCTGCTGTGCGCAATGCGGCATAGAGCGATTGTTCGGAAAGCGCGAGAATACTTGTGCCGTTGGCAAATGCGGCATCAGCGAGAATAAGTGCGGGATGGTGATTTTTTGCTAATTCAAAAGACTCTTGCAAGGACGAAGCTAGAATCACTGCCGCATCGGGCGCATAATGCCGATATTTCATGCCGGGCGATTGCGGGGCAATCATTTGGTTATCTTTACCAACATCAGCATAAACAAACGGCGTGAAACCTTGCGCCAAAGCAACGGCATTCAGTTGTTCTTGCGTAATGCTGCCCGGGCGCAAGATAGTAAGAGGGTCAGAGAGAATATTGACGACGGTGGATTCGATGCCAACTTCGCAGGAACCACCATCCAACACTGCTGCAATCCGCCCTTCGAGGTCATGGAGTACGTGCTGCGCAGTTGTTGGGCTGGGATACCCGGAGCGATTTGCTGACGGCGCGACTAGCGGCTCTCCAACTGCACGAATGAGCGCCTGAGCTACGGGATGTTCAGGAAAGCGCACCGCTACGCTGGAAAGACCGCCCGTAACGGCATCGGTTATATTCGGGTGTTTTGGCAGAATCATTGTCAGCGCTCCCGGACAAAATGCGGCGTAGAGGGCATCAAAGATTTGTTGCGTTCTGGCATCCAAAGGACTGGAAACGCTCTTTACATCGGCTTTTTCGGCACAATGCACAATAAGAGGGTTATCGGACGGGCGACCTTTTGCCAGAAAAATACGCTTCACGGCGCGTTCATCAAAAACTCGTGCGCCCAAACCATAAACTGTTTCGGTCGGAAAAGCAACGAGTTCGCCGGAACGCAGAAGATGTGCGGCTTCGGAGATATGCTCAGATGTAAGGAGGCGCGTGGTCATTGCATCCTTTCGGATGTATGGATTTCAATACGTTCTATCTCGTCAAGAGAAATATCGGTTTCCTCAAGTTTGGCTCTCATGCGCTCGTAATGCTGAGGGTCAATCGTTAAATTTACCCAATTTTCTATGCTTACGTCCCCGCCTTCTCGTAGCATCATTTCGTCGGCGATATACTGACCAGTAAATATATCACATTGAATAATAAAATCAAGATTCTTGATTTTGTATTGCTTCAGTATTTCTCCGGCAATTTGAATATCGTGTCCACGCTTTTTTTTGAGATACTTTGTTATTATGAGCGCGGTTAGTGCTAGTCTGAAGGCACCCAAACTGAGAAATGCTTCTTGAGGAATTTCGCTGTCTTGCTGCCAAATCGTTGCGAAAATGTAATAGCTGGCACACATTTTTTCAAATGTTGTATCGCTATTGAAAATTTTCTCATACAACCCTTGATGATGCTCTTTCCGCGATAAAAACAGAAGATTTTTATCGGTCTTGCGCTGCTCAATGCTGCTCAAAAAAGCACTGTTTGGGTCTTGCAGTCCGCATATTAAATAGGCACTTGCAAATACTTCATTTGATACAACTGTAATGCCTTTTGGTGGTTGTTCTCGAAACTCGCCTGCTCGCTTTTCGTACCAAATATTCGTGGCGTAGGATGCATTTTGCAAAGCAATTTGAATATCATCGTTTGCATGAAAGTCGCGGTCTTCGACGGGGTTTTGCGCATTGGTGTAGCGCGTGACTTTTAAGTCAAACTCGCGTCCTGCGGACTTGAGTAAACGCAATGTAATGAGCGTGTCGCGGTTCATTTCCTTACGTTTTGATTCCGAAGCATTTTGGTAGGCGTGATAAATTGAATAGACCGTTTGCGCCCCGTTGATGACCTGCAAACCAGTAATCGTGAAGGTCGTTGCCTGATTGCGGACAACGGGTAAATCGGGCGTGATGGCGGTTATGCCGTTGTTGTAATACCAAAAATAGAGTGGATCGTCAATAGCTGTGCGTTCAATATCGGTATTGAATTGGGATTGTAACAACGGATTACGCACGTTTTTTTGAAACAATAAAAAACCAAATTGCTGGAATAATCTCCATAACATTTCAGGGCGCACAAGAAAAACCAATGCGTCGAAAGGCTTGGTAATGGCAATATGATTGAACTGTCCGTCTAAGCGCTCTATTTCTAGGTTTATGCTTTGTTCTTCTGGGTTTGCGTAGCGTTCAAGAGGGTTTTCTGGGGCAATGTTTTTGAATCTGCGGTCAATATAATCGGCTTTGAGGCGGTTAATATCAATGACTTCAAACCGTGTTCTCGCCTGATTGCGCTCAAAAGCGGCAATGTTTTCGTCTGCTGCGGGGTTGTGATTGCAGAGCGTTAGAAAAATAAATTTCACATCACCATTATTGCGCAAATGTTCATACAAATCATCCAATTTCTTTTCCAATTTCTCGCTGATATTCTTCTTTCCGCCACTTAACAACACCTCAAAATCGTTCAACGTTGCCAGAATTTGATTTTTCCCGGCCTGTTTTTCGCACCCACTCCCGGCATTCCATTTCGATTGTACAATGTAGAATATCGTGCTTCCATCAGCATTTTTTTTGTCAAAAATAATATCACAGGAGCTATCTTTTTGATTCTCCGTGATGTAGGGAAGGTAGTTGTGAATTTTTCCGTAAAACTCCAAAAACCAAATGAGGAAAGCATACGATTTTTGATTCTCGGTCTTAGTTCGGTACTTTTGAAGGTCTTTGTCATCAGGATTTCTCGCAATAATAGCGTCTAATTGCGCATCAATAATGGAGTAAAACTCAGGTGTTAGCATAGCACAAGCAAGAAAACAAATCGTGAGCAGGAATGTTGTCAAAGCGCAAATCTACACCCAATTCACGTATTGACAAAACTATCAAAAAAAAGCCCTTGCGCTTCAGGAAGAATCGGCGCAAGGGCGAGATATTGTGATTGCGAATATCAATCGTTATCCCAAACGCTCATACGCTGGAAGCGTGAGAAAATCTACATACTCCGGCGATGTTGCCAGACGGTCGAAGATTTCACGGGCTTCAGCGAAACGTCCTTGTGCAAAAAGCGCTTCACCAAAGGATTGCTTAATCGTTTCCATTTCTTCCGCAATAATTTGGCGAACAAGTTCAACCGTAATTTTCCGTCCATCGTCCAGAAGTCCTTTTGCATGATTAACCCATTGCCAGACCTGGGTGCGGGAGATTTCTGCCGTTGCCGCGTCTTCCATCAGATTATGAATTGCCACAGCGCCATTGCCCCGCAACCACGCTTCCACGTACTGAATACCAACGTTAATGTTGTTCCGCAGACCATTTTCCGTGATTTTCCCGTCCGGTACGACGAAATTGAGCAAATCTGCTGCTTTGATGCTTACTTCCTCGCGCAAACGCTCCTTTTGGTGCGGTTTATCGCCAAGTTTTGCCGTAAATGGCTCTTTTGCCACTGCAACCAAGTCAGGGTGCGCCACCCATGAGCCGTCGAAGCCATCATTTGCCTCGCGTTCTTTATCAGCGCGAACACGTGCCAAAGCGGTCTCCGTAACGGCGGGGTCTTTGCGGTTGGGGATGAACGCCGCCATACCGCCGATAGCGTGTGCGCCGCGTGTATGGCAAGTTTTGACGAGGAGTTCCGTGTATGCTCGCATAAAAGGAACGGTCATCGTTACTTGGATTCGGTCGGGAATTGGTGTTTCCATGCGATTGCGGAATTTTTTTATTACGCTGAAAATATAGTCCCAGCGTCCGGCATTCAAGCCCGCCGCATGGTCGCGGAGTTCGTAGAGAAGCTCTTCCATTTCAAACGCTGCCGGAATTGTTTCAATGAGCATCGTGCATTTCACCGAACCATGCGGAACACCGAGAGTTTTTTGTGCCAGCGTAAAGACATCATTCCAAAGCCGTGCTTCCAAGTGGCTTTCCAGTTTTGGCAGATAAAAATAGGGACCCGAACCCCGCGCAAGCAGTTCTTTGGCATTGTGAAAAAAGTATAAACCAAAATCGCAGAGTGAGCCGGACATCGGTTCACCATCAACGGTGATATGCTTTTCCAGCAAATGCCAACCGCGCGGGCGCACCAAAAGCGTTGCCACCGTAGCATTCAATTTGTACTCTTTGCCTTCGGGCGAGGTGAAATCAATCTGACGGCGAATAGCATCGCGCAAATTGATTTGCCCTTGAATAGCATTGAACCACGTCGGCGAGTTCGCATCCTCGAAATCTGCCATGAACATATTTGCGCCGGAATTTAGCGCATTAATAATCATTTTGCGTTCGACGGGACCAGTGATTTCGATGCGACGATTCTGCAAATCCGCAGGAATGGGCGCGACACGCCAATCGCCGGAGCGCACGGACGCTGTTTCGGCGAGAAAATCAGGCAGCGTTCCTGCGTCAAAATCTTTTTGTCTTTCGGTGCGCTTGGCAAGAAGTTCTTTGCGCCGTGCGTTGAATGTACGTTGCAGCAGCACGATAAAATCTACGGCTTCGGGTGTGAGAATTTCCAGAAATTGCGGCTGAATATCGCCCGTGACGACGACACCTGCGGGAAGAGTGAGTTGTGGCATACAGTCTCCAGTTTGAGGGTTTTTATGTGGTAAATCTCTGTGATTTGTTGCTTGTCAGTGGTTATCGTTGAAGAGTTCGTGAGGAATCAAGGTGAAATGTCGCCGTCAACCGCAAGAGTTCCTGTGCTTGTCCGGCAAGTTCTTCGGCAGCAGCGGCGCTTTCTTCGGCATTGGCGGTGTTGGATTGCGTAACACGGTCTATTTGGCTGAGTCCGATAGTAATTTGACTCATGCGATTTGCCTGCTCGGCTGTGGAACGGGAAATTTCTTGAATAATTGTTGCAACCTTGGTAGAATCTTGGTTGATACCGACAAGCATCGTGTTTGCACTGCTCGTTAAAGCGACGTTTTCTTCGATTTTTTGAACGGTTGTTTCCAAAACAGTCGTTGTCTCTTGTGCTGCCTTTGCAACACGGGCAGCCAGCATTCGTACTTCCTCGGCAACAACGGCAAAGCCTTTCCCTGCACGTCCGGCGCGGGCTGCTTCGATGGCAGCATTCAGGGCAAGAATATTGGTTTGGAAGGCAATATCATTGATAACACGAGTAATTGCCAGCGTATTGCGGCTGGCTCCGGCGATTTCGCTCATAGATTTTGTGAGGGTGTGCAGGGCATCGCTACCGGATTGGGCTGATGTTTGCGAGGTTTGGGCAAGCTGCTCGGCAAGCCGCGTCTGCTCGGCGCTGTGCTTGATTTGAGAGTTGGTTTCTTGGACAGCAGCATTCATTTGTTCTACGGCACTAGCTTGGGAACTTGCTCCGTCGGCAAGGGTTTGGCTTGCCGTGGCGACTTGTCCAGAGCCGCTTTGGACATAGACTATTGCGCCAATCATCTGCTCCAAAGCGCTTCGCACCGAGGTAATGGTCGTATTGACAGAGTTTTTCAGTAATGCGTGGTCGCCTTGGTAGTTGCCGTGCATCATGACCGAAAAATCGCCCTGCGCCAAATGATTCATAACGCTGCGTGTCTCTTCAATCGGTTTGGTAATAGCATCAAGTGTATTATTGATGCCTGCGGCAACAAGAGCGAAATCCCCTTTGTGAGATTGAGTATTGATGCGCTGTTGCAGGTTTCCTGCCATATTTGCTGCTGCAAGGTGTTCAATCGTAGCGATGATACCCTGAACATTTTGTGCCATTTGATTAAAGGAAGCCGCTAAAACACTGAGTTCATCGTTTGTTGTTGCGCTTACGGTTTGCTTGGTGTCTCCTTCGGCAATACGCTTTGTTGCTTGCACGAGTGCCTCGATTGGACGAGTAATAGAGCGGCTTAGAATGATACCAAAGAGAATACCGCCAATCGTCAAAACAATAAGCATAATCACCACAACCCGCAGAAGCAAGAGAATATCATTTTGGGCAACCTGCGCATCAGTCTTCATCAATTCTTGTTGATTTTCCGTCATGGCAGTTGTTGTTTCCCGGATTTCTTTTGCTAAGGGGGCGATTTTTTCAGACATCATCTGTTTTGCACGCTCCGTGTCTGTCAGACCGATACGCTCTTGTTCGTCCTGAAATCCGCGTAATAAAGCCACCTTTGCCTCAATAATGGCAAGTCGCTCACGGTTTTTTGGGTTTGTCCATTGCGGCGAAAGTTCGCGCAGCCGTATAAGTGATGGTGTGATAATGGTTTCCCATGCCATGTGTCGCTCCTCTTTGAACGATTCTCCGCCCGTCAGCAAATATCCCCGCAGACCGCTTGTGGCTTGGTTTAGACCGACTAACACATTTCTGCCCGTAATGGCGGTCGGAGTCCAGACACTGGCAATACGGTCATTTGTCGTGTTGATAGTATTGAGGCTTGACCGAACAAAAAGCATGGTAAATGCTACGGCAATCAGAATAATCATATATCCGGCAATGATTTTGCGCCCGATAGAACGAGTAATAATATTCAACATAAATCAGAGCATCGTAAAAATGAGGGAAAAAGTGGTGATTCGGAAAAATAACGATTTTATTCGCCTACATCAAATATTTCCGATGAGAACATCAGCGCTGAATGTTTCAAAACAACAAACCCCGCAACACTAAGTATTGATGCGGGGTTGTTTCATCGTGCTTCTTTTCCATCGCTATTCGAGGTTTGCCTATAATTCAAGAAAATTTTTCAAAATCTGCGCCCCAGCCTCACCACTCTTTTCAGGGTGAAACTGCACGGCATAAAAATTTCCCTTCTGCAAACCGCCGCTAAAGGGCTGCACGTAATCGGTTGTGGCAATAGTTTCCGGCACAAGTTCTGCCGCGTAGCTGTGAACGTAGTAAACGTAAAATTCTGTCGGAAGATTGGCAAAAAGAGGGTGCTGCGTTGCTGAAAGCGTATTCCAACCAGTATGTGGGACTTTGAAACGTTGGCGCTCTTCCATGCGAGGAGCAAAGCGGCGAATGCGTGCATCAAAAACGCCCATGCACGTTGTGTCGTTCTCTTCCGAATGAGCGCATAAAAGCTGCATTCCTACGCATATTCCGAACACAGGCTGCTTCAGACTCGTTATCACCGCGTCCAAGCCCCGTTCCCGTAAATACGTCATTGCAGAACGCGCTTCGCCGACACCCGGGAAAATTACTTTGTCCGCGCCATGCAGAACGTCGGGGTCATCGGAAATTACGGGCTTCACGCCTAGTCTATCAAGGGCAAAAAGTAACGACTGGATATTTCCTGCGTTGTAGCGAACAATGGCGAGATTCATGGTTGTTTGGTCATTGGTGAATTGGTCATTGGGCGGCAAGTCTATTTTTCTGGCTTTCGTAGTACACCACTTTCCGCGCTCGCATCACATCGCCCAAGGGACGATGTTCCACTAGGGCGCACCAAGGGTCGAATATGCCTTTTTCGGTGCGTTCTTGAATAGCACCGCGCTCGCCAGTCCAGTCGCTAAGATGAGGAATCGTGAGCTTTCCGACGGTGACGTAGGGCGCATCGCGTTCTTCCCAATTCACCGAAGCATCTTCGATTGGCGTGAGTTTTTCGTTGACGAAAAATTGCACTTGAAGATTGTAGGAAAGTGAAGATTTCTCCAAACGCGAGAGTACATCTGCTGCCCAGTCGTCGGAGGACGTTGCCGGAGCGCCATTACTGGTTTCCGGCTGAAGCCGCACACGAACAGCGTATTTCCCACAAGCAATCGGCGCTGAGGAAAAGAAGGTGTGCGCAGCAAAACCATGAAAAGGCTTGCTCATAGAGCCTTGTAAGCCTTTAAGGGTTCGGAAACCACCAAATAAGCCATGCTTACGAACAAAATGTTTTAACAGCCCCGACGGACCGCCTTCGGCAGCTTTCACAAGTCCCGCAAAATCCTCACTTCCGCGCATACCAAATACTTCGCGGTTGATGAGTAAAAAATCTTGTGAATCGGTCTCGCCGCCCAGAGCCGAAGCGCCTTTTACGCCTAAAACCTTGAAGGAAAAACCACGAATGTCCGGTACTTTGTCTGGCGCGGATGCCGAGCCGCCATTAGAAAGCCGCACCAGTGCGTGATATTCACCTGCTTTTGCAAAAAGCCCGGCTTGTGCATACTCCGGCAAATTGCCTAGAATACTCAGTTTTGCGGGCAAACCAAGAATTTGCTTGCGGTGCAAAGCGCGTCCATTGCCGTATTTGGCGGATTTACGCTGTTGCATTTCGGAAAATTGGCGAGCATACTCCGCGTAGCGCTCTGCTTCGCCCGGCGCGATGTGTTCGCGCCAATCAGTTGAGGGTTGGTGTGGCATAGTGTGTATTGGTTGATTGCGTTTGAGGTGGATATTGTGTTAGCATAACGAAAAATGTCGTACAAAAGGCAGTAAATAAGCCTATCATATCAAGAGGGAATTTATTTGGGAGATGATTTCCCCACAAAATACACAGCATTATGCCCAAAAGAAATGAAAAAAGAGCAATGCGCTTGCCCCGTGTTAGGGCGATTGCTTGAGAGCCAATCCTCAAAAACGTATGATAAAAAACAACATTGAGCATGAGAATATATGCGGGGATAAGGACGATGAGATGATGCTGTTGACCACGTGCGCCCGTAAGCGGCATGATTATCAAGCAGAGGATAAACGCAAATGCCTGTTTCCCTTTGTAGGAAAGATACGCGACAAAACCCGCCAGAAAAAGCCCACAAGCAAGTTGTAGCCAAAGCGGTGCCGGATAGACATTCAGCGCCATATATGCTACCCCTCCGGCAAGCGTAAAATTATTTCCCGAAGGCTGATTGCGGATTTGTCCCATCATCAAATCACTCCACCAAAAGCGGTAAAAATCAAACACTGCCGAACCAGCAATCAAGTAGGGCAAGCCAATACACAACAGCGCTACTGTGGCGAAAAGCAGCGCAATCGAGGTGAGATTTTTCCACAATTTATGCCCATGCTGGTTATCAAATGCCAGAAAGAGTATCATGACAATTGGAGCAAATTTGATGGAAATTGCCGTTCCAATCAGGATTGCAGCGCGATAGACGGTTTGGCGCTCGCGAAGGCATTGCATTAGGATTGCCAAAAGAAACAAATTGACATTGCCGTACATCCAATCGGCTTGAATAATGGACACAAACAGTAATCCAACGCAGAACCAGAGAAGATGCTGTTTATCGTCGTCAATACCAAGTATGCGGCAGGTATCCCGCAGAACAAGGAATAACGATGCAACGGAAATTGCATACCAGAGATAATGGCTCACCACGAGCGGTAAAGCCGCAAAAGGCACCATGACCACCGCAAAAAAGAGCGGATACCAAAATTGGTCGTGAACGGTCAAAATATAGGGATTCTGCACTGCCCATAGTCGTCGTCCGGCTTCCAAATACACGCCAAAATCGGGCCACTGACGAATAAAGGCAATTTTATAGACAAGCCAGCCGTGTAACAATACTAACGTCGTGTAGAGCGCCCATACGCTGCTTTTCCATACTTGCTGCCTATTCATATCATTCCTTGAAGTATAACGAGAAAAAATTGTCACAATCGCTATTCTTGCTGCGCCCACCATTCGCGCAGACATTGCGTAACTTGCTCCAAGCGAACATCTTGCACCGCATCGGAAGGAGCAGGCGAATGTACCAGCCATGAACGCGAGCTTCGGGGCGCAAATTTGTGCATATTCCACCACAGGCTGTGATACATTGCGATACACGGTACATCGAAAGCGGCAGCGATATGCACGACAGAAGTATCCGGTGTGATAACGAGGTCTGCTGCTGCAACAAGAGCGACCGCATCATCAAGACTCCGAGTCGGAAACACTAATGCCTGCGGCGCAGCCAAGCGAATTTCTTCTGCCAAATGCCTGTCTTGCGGCAACGATAATAATGCAACACGACATGAATACTCGCTAAAAAGCTGTTGTACCGTTTGCACCCAATTCTCTTGCCGCCAATACCGATGCGCACCGCCCGCCGAAAGGTTACAGACGATGAGCGGACGTTGCTGCCCGATTACCTCTCCATTCGTCTGGTTCGGCAATAATTGCCGGACGTACTCCGCCGAGTGAGTATTAACGGGGAGCATCGGTCGCAGATGCTTTTCACTCCTCTGTATATCCAACGGCAAAAGTGCTTGCATATTTCGTTCAACGCAGTGCATCGGGTGGGGTAAGGTGCTGTTATTGACCTCTGCGCCGGGAACAGAATACTGGAAAATATGTGTCTCCGGCGTATTAAAACCTATGCTTGAGCGAACACCCGACAGCCGACATAACAAGCGACCTTCGCGCGAAGGATGATCTTTGGGATCTATCCACCAATCATAACGCTCACGACGAATATCCCGGACAAGCCCCGCTATCGCAAAGATTTGTTTGCGGTAAATGAGTACCTTGTCAATCATCGGATGCGACTCCGCCAGATGATAATTTCTCTGCGACGCAAGAATATGAACACGTGCCGAGGGATAGTCGTTTTTTATCGCCATCACCATCGGCATCGTTAATACCATGTCGCCGATATGACCAATTTGCACGATAAGGATTTTCATCTGGTCAATTTCGTAAAGTTTCACTGTTAAAAAAACGCCTTAATAACCTCTACAACCCGCTCCACTTGTGCATCCGTCAAACCCGGAAATATTGGCAGCGAAAGGCACGTCTGAGCGATTTCCTCTGCAAGCGGGAATTGACCTTGTTTCCAACCCTTATCGTTGTATGCTTCTTGCAAATGCGGCGGTACGGGATAGTGAATCATTGTGCCGATGCCGTGTTGCGTGAGGTGTTCCTGCAAAGCGTCGCGCCGTTTGGTGCGAATGACGTACAGGTGAAATACCGATGTGGCATGGTCCGCAAGCACGGGAGTAATCACGTCGCCAACGCCTTGCAGAAGTTCAGTATAAAGCGAAGCAAGGCGTTCGCGCTCGGCATTGTCGTTGTAGAGCGAAGGGAGTTTCTTCAGGAGTAATGCGGCTTGCAGCTCATCCAAACGAGAATTGAACCCAAGCACTTCGTTGTAATATTTCTTGTGAGAGCCGTAATTCCGCCATGAACGGGCGTTTTTATCGTGTTCGGCACTATTGGTTGTTATTGCGCCAGCATCACCCAGCGCACCAAGATTTTTACCCGGATAAAAACTCGTGCCGTTGATATGCCCGAAACTGCCTGTTGGTCTGCCGTTGTAGAACGCGCCTTGCGATTGAGCATTGTCCTCAATCACGTATATTCCGTGCTTTTCGGCGATTGCCATGATTGCGTCCATTTCACTGGCTTGTCCGTAAAGGTGGACGGGCATAATCACTTTTGTTCGGGGTGTAATGGCTGCTTCGATGAGGTCGGGATTGATATTGTATGTTGCGGCGCGAGGTTCGACGGGAACAGGTGTTGCACCCACAAACGAAGAAGCCAGCATCGTGGCAATGTAGGTATTCGAGGGGACAATAACTTCATCGCCCGCGCCGACACCCAAGACTTTCAGCGCAATGTGCAGTGCATCCAAGCCGTTCGCAACGCCGATGGCGTGGGATGTGCCGGAAAATTTGGCGTATTCTTCTTCAAAAGCGGCGACGTTTTTTCCCAGAATAAACCAGCCGCTATGCAGAACGTCGGTAAAAGCGCTCTGTAACTCGCTTTCGAGGGCGAGGTTGATGGATTTGAGGTCGAGAAAAGGGATATTTTGCATGAGAAATTGAATGGTAAGAAAACACTATGAATTATGCAAATCATAAAGTAAATAGTGTTTTTTAATCAGTATTCTGCCGTTTTGCATGAACAAAATCGTCGTAATTACGGTAATAATCATCTTCCGAATAATGATTCGATGCCAACACAAACAATACCGCGCCCGACGAAAAATTCACGAGTTCGCGCCAAATCATCGTTGGCACATACAGCCCGTGATATGGGCGGTTCAGCGTCACGGTCTTGCGTTGCCGTCCGTCGTCCAGCATCACATCAAAACTGCCGGACATAGCGATAATAAGCTGTTGCAAATCCTTGTGCGCGTGACCGCCACGCTCTGCGCCGCCCGGCACATCGTAGAGGTAGTACGCCCGTGCCAGTGGAAAGGGGATATGCCGCCCGCTTTCCACAAAGGAAAGGCTACCACGCATATCTTCGCCAATGGTCGGAAGATTGATTATTGCCGTATCGTGAATGGTCGTCATAGCGTACAAAAATTAGACTGTTCCGTGATAGCGGTCTCCGGCATCGCCTAATCCCGGCACGATAAAACCATGCTCATTCAAGCAACGGTCAAGCGTTGAGGTGAGAATTTGAATATTGGGAAACATCGTTTCGACGCGCTTCACACCTTCCGGGGCTGCTATCACCGAAACAATCACCATACGCTTTGCACCGCGCTCTTCCAGCCGTTCGAGCGTCGAGCAGATACTTCCGCCCGTTGCCAGCATGGGGTCAAGCACAAACACGAGTGAATCCGGCGTGAGCGTGGGAATATTGCAGTAATATTCTTCGTTGGCAAGCGTTTTTTCATTGCGACTCAGACCAATGTAGCCAATGCGGGCTTCCGGCATAAGGTCGCTAAAAGCCTGCACCAGCGAAACACCCGCCCGCAACACCGGAAGCAAAATGACATCATGTCCAATATCGTACCCTTCGGTTTCCTCCAAAGGCGTTTGTACGCGCAAGGTACGCAGACCAAGAAATTTTGCGGATTCTACGGCAAGCGCTGTGCCGATTCGTTGCATTGCGGCACGGAAGCGGTCGGGAGAGGTGGTTTTATCACGCAAAAGCGTGATGTCGCGCCGAACAAGCGGATTATCAAGAACGGTGAGCATACGTTGAATGATAGTGTTAAGTTTTGAATGTTGAGTTTTGAGTGGAGAGAGTTGTAATCGCCATAGAAATAACAACTTGTTGCTGTTTTTCTTGGCAATTATCAACGTAATTGCTATTTGCCGGAAAAATTCGGGAAAAAGTAGAGTGTGGCTCTTGGAACAGAAAAGACAAAGCCTGTTAGAGTGCGGGAATCGCTGAGTCCGTAGGTTTTATCTTGGTTCAACCCCAAGACAATATTTGCCCGCCATTCAAAACCCGGATAAAATATCCCAATGGGAGTTTTGAGATTCATACTGATACCGATGATATTTGCATGAAATCCCCAGTAACCTCGTGTTTCTTGTAGGTTAAAACGGGTGGTCATATATGATGCACCAACCATAAAATGGAAGTTTACGATATTCCAAGGATTAACAACATATTGCAACGCAAGGTCGAATGCTTGCTGCTCGTCAGGATTGTCTTGGCGCGGTTTTCCTGTGCGTGGGTCAATGGCGGTGACTGCGCGATTCAGCCCATAGACGTATGATGCGTTAATAGCCCACCGGTCAGCAATATGTACCATGATGCTTGCACCCGGTCCGATAGCTTGCCCATCATACTGCTGATTTCCTTTATTGGTAAATTCCGTGAGTGCGTTCAGTCCCAAAAGACCACCAACACCAATAATTTTCTTATACGGATTTGGCGGGTCGGTGTATTCTTCCTCTTCTTCGGGTGTTGTTTGGGCAAATGCTTGATGGGGGGCGCTTGCCAGCATCGTGCCGATGAAGAGCAACGCAATAAGGCTTAATTGAAAAAAACGCATCGCATTTTGTGTGGTTTGCGCCAGAACATCGGTCAGCGTCATGGAGCGAATTTCAGCGACTTTCTCCGCGACAAGGCTCACAAATGCTGGTTCGTTGCGTTTACCGCGATGGGGAACAGGCGACATATAAGGCGCATCGGTTTCAATCATGATGGTATCCATTGGCAAACTTGCGACGGTTTCAGAAAGAAGGGATTTTTTGAAGGTAATATTTCCGGTAAAGGAGATGTGGAAGCCGAGACGCACGGCGCGTTCCGCCTGTTCCGGCGTACCGGAAAAGCAGTGCAGCACTCCGCGCAACGAGCCATCCTGCTCTTCGTCGAGAATTGTCATCATATCTTCGTCCGATTCGCGGTTATGGACAATCACGGGCAAGTTCCGGCGCTTGGCGATGCGTAATTGCTTGCGAAACACCTCTTGTTGCACCTCGCGTGGCGCAAAATCATAGTGATAGTCCAAACCAATTTCGCCAATAGCCCTGACGCGCTCTCCGTAGCTGAGTTCTTCGACCTTGGCAAGCGCTTCGTCACTGGCTTTTAGGGCATCGTGTGGATGAATGCCCATACCACAAAAAATCCGCTCATCGGATGAAGCCAATGCTAAAACCGCATCAAACCTTGCTGGTTCGATTGCCGGAATGACGAGGTGCGTCATACCTGCCTCGAATGCCCGCTCTATGACTTCGGTGCGGTCGCTGTCAAACTGCTTGTTGTCGAGATGACAATGGGTGTCAATCATACTGTTCCTTGAAAACGGTGAAACGAGAAACCTTTGCGCCATACCGTTCTGCGAATGCTTGGGCGCGGTGTTTCGGGTGATTTACGAAAACAAGAGGAACAGTGTTTCATTGAGATATTGATTGTTTCGTTGTTGGGTTACTTGGTAATTTACTTGGTGACGGTTTGGCTGTTTGCGGCTTGAATGCTTGCGTTGCGGCTCTTTGTGTGCTTGTTCCTTGTGGTTTTGCTCCTTGTTTACCGCCGCGCTCAAGAACTGGTCGGTCGGTCATCCACGCAAAACCGCGTAAACGCAAGGTAGAAAGCTGTTTTCGGGTGATATGCTCTGGAATATATTCACCCTCGACTTTTCCGCGCCAGACAATCGTTTCGATTTCGCCTTTATCGAAAAGAATTTTTATCGTATCGGCAGCATTACGAACCGCACCATCGGGCTGTTTTGTGCCATCGGCATTATCTGATGAACCAAAATACAGGTTAAATGCCTTGCCCTCTGCCACGACTGACCGCATTGTATCGCGCTGAATCGAAATAATAATATTTTCGCCTTGAAGTTGGTCTATTCGGTCTTGGTGCGCCGAATCGTTTTTGCTGGCTGCAAAAGCATTGCCGTTAGCCGTGATGCGCTCTAGGCGCTTTCCTTCCAGTAGTACGATGATAGAATCTGCCCGCAACTGCGTGGAATCAAGCCAAAGTCTTGGTCGCTCGTTTTGGGGCTGCTTGACCACTTGCTTACTTGGTTCTTGGGCGGTTGATTCTTGATTGTTTGTCTCTTGACCGCCTGTTTCTTGAGACTTGATTGTTGCTGATGTTGTTGTGCTTATATCATCGGGCAGAAGTCGAATGCGATTGAACGTTTTTTCGTACACACCAAGATTGGCGCGACCTGCAAGTTGGCGGCGTGTCATCTGGACATTTCCTGTGGCGCGATAAACTTCGCTGGTATCCAAACGAAACGCTTCCAGCAAATTACCAGTTATGCAGAGTGTATCCAAACGTTTTTCGGGGATTTGGACAGTGGCGCTGGTGGATGCTTGTTTTTTTGCGGGCAATGCCGTCGTATTTTTTTTTGCAGAAGTCCGTTCTGAGGGCTGTTTCGGAGATTGTTGAAATGAGCGCTCCGGCTTGTCGCCCTCGACGGTATCAATCTGGCTCACCATTGGCGGCGGATTATTAGGGTAACTCGTCATACGGGAATAGCGCTGCGACGGGATGTTGATAAGTGAATCTGCTTGCAAAAGAGCGCTTGAAACCTTGCTGATGGCACTTGCTTTGCCCGAAGCATAGCTGTTTTGCGTGGCGCGGTGATACTCAAGGGTATCGCAAAAAATAATGAGCGAATCATTTTCAATCGAAACAGTACGAAAAAATCGTGCTATCTTGTTTGCCGCAGAGTACCAGCCTTCGCGGGCAGTGAGTGTACTGTTGCGGTCAAGCAGCGTCACGCCCCCTGAACCGGAGATCTGCCGCGCAAAGCCGTCATAACTACCTTGCGCAGTTTTCATCGTGACGGTTCCTTGTTTCAGGATGACATTGCCAAACATATCGGCGCGATTTTGTTCGATGTAATGCACAGCGCGATTGCAGGTGATGGTAACAGCGCCTTGCGTCAGCACAACGTTGCCGATAAGTTCCCGTACAAAGCCCGATGCTGTGGCGTTTCCAATGAGTTTTTCGGCTTGGAGGAACAGGGGTTGATTGGGCTGCACATCATCCGCTTCTTGTGCCAGTGCTGTTTGGTGGGCAGAGCATACAAAAAGACAAACTATGGCAAATGCCGCCACACGGTGTATATTTGTGCGCTCGACCGAATATTGCTGAAAAAATGTCTTACCGAAAATCCTTAGTATCATGCGGATATTGCATCTTGCGGTTGAAAATTTTGCCGGAATCCCCATGCGGCTTGTGCATGAGGAACGGCGGCGTGGGCATGAAAGCCGATTGATAACGCTGCTTTCGCCGATGCAAAAGTACGAAGAAGATATTGCATTACAGCTTCCTGCGCTCAATCTTCCGCAAATGAAGCAATTACGCCGTCTGGTGCGTGGCACTGCGAAAACGCCTATCCGCAATATTCGCCATGAGGGAGATGTAAAGCATTGGAAACCTTCCAATGCACTTGATGGTGCGCTTTTCCGCCTCCGCGATGCTTTGTGGCTGCCGGGAGTCAAACGGACGCTTGAGGATTTGGGCGGTTTGGAAAGTTTTGATCTTATCATTGCCGATGGTGGACATGATTTTACGCGCTTTCCGCAACTGTTATCCCAAACGACTGTTCCGATTGTGACGATGTATTACGGGTCGGATATGCGCACACGCGGCATTATTTCTGCGGTTCAAGGAAAAGCTATTTGTACGTTTACCTTTGAATACGACCACACGCTGTTATTTCCGGAAGCACAGTTCCTGTTGTATCCTTACCAAGCGCCGGATTACGCGCCGTCGGTGGAATATGCTCCTCCAAGCCAGCATGAAGCTATTCGCATCGGACACGCTCCAACCAACCGTATTGGCAAAGGTACGGCGGAAATTCTTGCAGCATTGGAGCGGATTCAATCGGATTTCCCCGTAGAAATCGTTATGATAGAAAATCTCCCACACGCTGAAGCATTGCGCCGCAAAGCCACGTGCCACGTATTTATTGACCAAATCGGCGAACTTGGCTATGGCGTAAATGCGTTGGAAAGTCTTGCAATGGGCATACCAACGGCGGTAGAATTGATGCCGGATTTTGAGCAATTTTTGGAACAGCATTGCGGCGAGCCGCATCCTTTCGCTCTTCTTCGCCGGACGAGTCTGGAAGCGGATTTGCGCGATATACTGCAAAATATGAGTAATTGGAAATCACAAGGCACTATCGGACAAGCGTGGGTGCGGCGACATCATAGCATTCATAGGATTGTCGGTGTGTACTTAGGGCGTATAGAAGAAATGCTCAGGAAATAATCTTGTCCTGAAAAATGCTGATAACGCCATTTTTGATATTTTTTCCTAGAGTATTGTGTGGCAGAATATGCCGAATGGTCAAGTGTTATTGGTGAATATTTACCTTCATTTTTTATCCCGTCCAGCTATGCACTTTCCCCATTACAACGCCTTTGCACAAGCGCTTCAAGCCACGTGCCGCATTAGTGATCCTTGGATAGAAGGTAAGCCGCGCTTTCGGATGGAACCCCTTCTGCTCCCGCAAACGGAATATGCCAAACTTTCCGAGGCAGCAGAGCGTGTTGGGGCGCTTTACGACGAACTTTGCCGTCTTGTACTGAATAACCCGACTCTTTTGGATTTTTTCGACCTCACGCCCTTTGAACGCTTATTCTGGCTGGCTTCCGGCGGTGCATGGCATGGTATAGCTCGTCTGGACTTGTTTTTGCTGGCAGACGGCACGGTGCAGATGTGCGAAATGAACTCTGACACGCCAAGTGGCGAAGCCGAAACGGTACTGTTGAACAGCCTTTTTGCCCCAAATTACCTTCCTTCGCAAAATCCCAATGCCCATTTCCCTGAGCGTTTTGTGGCGATGCTTCGCTCCTATCTCCCGCTCCCATCGCCCTCCCCGCAGTGTATTGGTATTATTTTTCCGACCGAAATTCCTGAAGATTTATCCATGATTTTGTGTTACGAAGAATGGCTTGTGAATGCGGGTTTTGAGGTCGTCATGGGAGCGCCGTATAACCTGCACCCAATGGAGGGCGGGGCGGTAGGAATGTTTGGAAAGTGCATCAATATTGCCCTGCGGCACTATAAAACAGATTGGTGGGCAGAGCGCGAATCCGTGTGGCAAGACGGAGTGCCGTTTCCCGACGAAGAGCCACTCGAACGCGAAATTGCACTTTTGCTGGAAGCCTCTTCCAATGGGTACTTGCAGGTGGTGAATCCCTTCGGTGCTGTGCTGACGCAGAACAAACTCACAATGGCGTTTTTTTGGAGTTGCTTCGCACAATTTTCCCCGGAATCACAAGAAACTATTCGCCGCTATGTGCCGGAAACTGTGCGTTTATGCGATATTGACGATGTTACTGTGTTAAAAAAAGACGACTGGGTATTGAAATCTGACTACGGCTGCGAAGGAGATGAAGTGATTATTGGCTCTGCGGTGAGCGAGGAACTTTGGCAATTATCGCTTCGCCAAGCAATTCCGACGCGCTGGATTCTTCAACGCTTTTTTGATGCTGTCCCCACGCCCGACGGCTTTATTCCCAATTATGGCGTGTATTTGCTAGGTGGACAGACAGGCGGCATTTACACTCGGCTTGCGCCTGTTTCGACCGATTACCGTGCGCTTTCGGTGGCGACTTTCCTCCAATAAATTTAGGACTTACGAAAAAGGGAATTATGTTTTTATGTAAAAGAGTTAAACGGCAGAAATAGCGTTGAAAACACAGCTTTTTCTGCCGTTTTCTTTTATTACTCATGATATACTCTCACCATAATTTGAGAAGCAATTCTCCGAGGCTGCTTGAAAAGTCAAAAGAAATTTGAAAAAAGCTGGCAAAGCCCGCACATTGAGGGATATGAATACCACTTTTACCCCACCGACCTGAGTATTGTCCGATGGAATATACTCGAACCATTGATAGAATCCAAATCTTCAACGAGGAGACCATCTGAACACTATCAGCATACGCTTGTCAATGCCGCATTGTTTGTACGAAACAAGGTCGAAAAACTCTTCCTGTCCGGCGGCTGAAGACCGCAAATACACTGACACCCAAACGGGTTTGGCGTATGCAATTTTTAGCATAGTTTTTGACGTATCAATACAAAAACAAATCATTGTGTTTTTCCATGAAAATTGTAGATTACTCCTTGTCTCGTACAATTCTTCTGTCGTTAAGATTGCCTTTCCAACAAAAGTGCGGCTTCCTCTGCGGAAAAAGGACAATCTTTGGCACAATAACTCTCTTGCGTCCATCAACCAATCATCAACAAGGAGAATGCCTCTATGCCTAACGATTCCGCGCCTACGCTTGATGATTCCTCAATCGTGCCTAACGATTCTATGCCTACGTCTGACGATTCTGCGTTTAATGCTTTCCCGATGACGCTTGCGCTTGTGCATCGCACTATGCCCATCGTGGGGGAGTTGACAACAACCCTTGAGCGAGTCTGCCCGCCTATTGGGCGCGTCATGCGTCATTGGGAGGACAGCGACGCATTTCGCCGAGACCTTGCCGAAATAGCAACTATGCCCGTTATTGTCGTCCTTGATGCAGAATATCCTTCTGTCGAAACGGTTCTGGCAGAACTGCCGAGTGATAATGTCATTCTGGTTCTTTGTGCGAACTCAACGTCAGTGCGCAATCAGGAGTCGGTTCTACGGCTTCTGGCGCGATATGGTACTGAAATTATTGTTGCTCCTTTTGATGGCGCTGCCGTCAAGCGAATACTGGAACGCTGCCGTAACACATTCGCCTCAAGAGTGCTTTCTCGGGAGAGCGAAGCCATGCTGCTTGGCACGATAGCGAATATTCATGCTGCCCGAAAAGTTCTGGAAACCGCCATAGATGACACGGTGACTATTGCTCGTGCTATACAAAACGATATTGATGTTGCATTCGATGATATTGATGCTGCCAACATTGCCCACATACAACTCCCAACGGCGCAAGGAGATGTGATATTTGCCGTAGAATCAATAATGTTGTTTGAAGGCAAGAGAGAAATGACGATATGCTCAGTGTTCGAGGCTGCAAGCGGCACGGTGCAGAAAACGACTGTTTTTTTGATGCTCTCCGCAGTAGAAGAAAAACTCCCGAAGCGAGATTTTGTGCGGGTGCATAAATCTTTCATTGTGAACGTAGGCTATGCCCTTCGGTTCGAGCATAATGGCAAAGACGGCATACTGACGATGAAGCATGGCGAGCCGCCCCTAACGGTCACGCGGGTGTATAAAAAAGCGCTGTTGGAGCGTCTGAAGGGTTCAACAAGACCGACAAAAAAGAACACCTAACGAGGAAAATGCCAAAAACAGGGCGTGTGGTTTGATTTTTCGGGCGTGTGGTTGTTTTTCGGTTGTACGGGGGGCTGGCACGTCGTAAGTTTGTGTATCAAAAAAAGCGGCGCACTGTATTCTTGTTTTCTGCCCCGATGCAGTACGCCGCCCGCAGACAAAACCCGGCAAGGTTTTATACCTGCGGAGTGTCGAGTGAACGTTTTCTTGCCGTTCAACACTTGATGCGAACATAATCAATTTCTACGGGGCAGAGAAAATCTTTGTTTTAAGGATATCCTGATGAAAATATTTCGTATTCTTCCACTTGCCTTGCTCAGTATTGCGAGTGTTGTGATTTTTAGCTCTTGTGCTTCGTTGAATGACATGGCACAACCGAGTCCGACAAATGTAAGTCTTACCTCTGACAAAAGTAAATCCAAAAGCGACCTTTTACCAGAGTCAAGAGCCGCGATACAACTTGATGCCAATTTTGTTTCATTAGAGAGTGCAATAGAAATTGCCAGCAATCAACCACAATTGATTGGTCAATGGATAAAAAAGTCCAAATCAAACGATCCACAAGTGAACGCGGTATCAGCCGAAGATATTCTGAAAAAGAAAGTTATCAAGTCAAAAGCATATTTGTCTGATGGAAATTTACCGTGCTATTATCTTCTGCATGTAACTGGTCAGGTCTATGGAACAGCAAGTTGAAATGCGATGCCCGTGAGGGCATCAATCAAAGCGTCAAGGATGTTCGCAGAATGTTTGCGGACGGTGGAGCAAAACCCGCGCAAACGGCAAAA
>JAAFHM010000265.1 GCA_013298375.1 Ignavibacteria bacterium
GCGCGAACTGCCCTGTATGCAGGAGCCTCTTGTTCCGACCGTTGTTGAATATCAATACTGATGATGACACAAACTGAAACGATACTGCTTTTCGTCGGAATACTGCTAATCGGTATTGGCAATTTTGCATGGCGGCGAGAGCGGAAGCGTCAGCATCGGAACGAAGACATTGAACGACGATATTTTTATTAAATCGCCCACGCTTAAAAACAGATTTTTAACAGCACAAACCGATAATTAACGCCATGCAAAAATATCGCGTTCGGTACCCCTGCCAATACCCTAATTATCAACTTAATAATTCGATTGTTCAAATTATTCACATGACTAAAGAAACGGCAAAAGTAAAAATTCTCTGGAGTCCGTGGACGTCGGTAATTGGCTCCGAATGGGAATTTAATCCTATTTATCTGCGACCTGTTAAAAAATAACAATACCCTTTTGTAAACTATTTATTTTTTGAGATAAACTCATGGGATTCAACGATGTAAAAACCCCAACATACGTGTCTGTCGAAAAAGACACCGCGCATTTTTCTGTGAAACGCCAAAACGGAGAGCAATTCACCGCGCACAGTATATCCGGTTTTTTGGTCGGCATTGACTATATCAACGCCACCTACGAAAACAGACCTGCTCCAAAACTCTCTTTGAAATTTATCGACCACACCAGCAACGAAGATTTTCTTTTTCAAACTTCCTTCATGGGCAGTTATGCGCAAACGATTATGAACTGCCTAGCGGGTGTTGACCACGAGCATTTTGGCGTTGTCGGGCTGTCTTTGGTTGAGAAAGACGGTAAAACCCGTATGCGTGTTCACCACAACGAAAATCACCTACAATGGAAGTACAAAACGGAACAGATGCCGGCGGTTAAGGATGTCGAGATGAGCGACGGCTCAATTATCAAGGATTATGGTTTACGAACAAAATGGTTTAGGGAAACCGTGTTGCCGCAGGTGCAAGAAAAATTACCGCTCGTGGAAAGCAGACGGGAGCTTGTTCAGGCGAACACCGAGCCGATGCGTCAGTTATCGCCGCCGTCACAGCCAAATGCCGATGCAGTGCAGTGGCACAGGCAGCCAGCCGCATTGTCACAAGGCGATAGCAGAGGGCAAAGTACAGAGGCTGACTACGTGCCGTTTCCCGTCGCTGGGGGCAGCGTTGCTGTTCCGCGACGGACAAGCAGTGTGTACGACGGCGTACCACCGCACGACGATTCCGACATCCCATTTTAAGCGCATCATGGAAACCACGCTGGCATTATTCACTGTTGAGGACAAAGCCCAACAACGCTTAGAGACGCGCTTGCGTGGTTTCCGTGAAAAGCACAGCACTAAAAGCGGCACTCCGTCTCCCGCTTCGGTTTCTCACGTTCCCATTGACGACCACCTTTCACCCATCTCGCTCCACGCTGCGGAGGCGCTATTCACGCCTCCGCAGCAGATGGACGGGAAAGAGGCGGAAGCAGGTCTGCCGGACCATGATTTTTGGCGGCGCGTTTTCGGTGAAGATGCTGTATTACACGAATCCGAACTTGTTGTGCGCACACGAAAACTGGGAGAGCGCGAGGGGTACATTCACGTACCAATTCGCGCCGAATGGCTGAAAGATAGCACACAAGACACGCTGGCGCTGAACCTTATTCACAGCGCCGAGTATGAAGGTCTGATTACTCCTACGAAGATGTACAGAACGCAGATTGCAACAATTTACACGCACAATTACGAGTATCAACTATGCCACGACCAATCAAAACAACCGCAGAACATTTTAAGCACCGAGCCGATTTCCGCAACAATCTTGCCATTAAAGCCGTGCGCAACCGCTTTGGGATTGAAGGATACGGCATTGTGCTAATGATGATGGAATCGCTTATGGCATCGGAGAATATGGAAGTCTGGCTTGACAGCGTAACCTTGGAATTGCTGTCTGCCGATTTTGGAACATCCTCGCAAACGCTATTCAATGTCATTGACTACGGCGCAGCCATCGGAGTTTTCCGCATGGAAAATCCTGACGGCGCGAGTTTTCCAGAATTTTCAGACGGAAAAACCTGCGTAACTTCGCCGCTTTTAGACGACCTTTTGCGCGATTTACTCACATTTCGTGAAAAAGATAAGAATCGGAAAATGGCGGAAAAACTGAAGAATGGTAGTTTTCCAGAGTTTTCCACGCGGAAAACTCTGGAAAACAGTGTTATCCAAACGGAAAACGCCCAAAACGGTACAATTCCAGACGGAAGTACACATAGTAGAGTAGAGTATAGTAAGAATATATATATTTCCGATTCTCCGAACCCCGAACCACCACCGCTTTCGCTCCCACCCCAAACGACCCTCCCCGAAAAAGAAAGCGCGGTTGCGCCGCCGCCCGCTCCAAAGGCTGAGACTGCCGAAGAAACCGACCCGCGCCTCGCGGAGGCGCTCGAACTCGTGAATTTTTGCGCCGCGCTGCCCGCGCTCGCCAAGATAGAGCGTCAGCTTACGACCAAAGAAGCATCGAGTTTGGTATTTTCCTACGGTCTGCAAGCCGCTAAAGAAGCTGCCGCAGGGCGCGACGGCTACAAGGGCTGCGAAAATTACACAAGCGTTTTCCAAGCGGTGGACAAATGGGCGAAAAACTCACAGATGTTCGCCCGCAGTAACCCACGCACTGCCCAGACTGCCACAACAGTACCCGCGGCGGTTGCCGCGCCCACCGTCCAACGCCCTACGGGATGGACGGCAAAACAAGTCACTCCAAAAGCTATCGCCAAAACAGCATGACACTCACAAAACCTTTACCCTTTTCCACCGAGGCAGAAAACGCCGTGCTTGGCGCGTGTATGCTCTCCGAATCGGCGCTGATGATTGCCGCCGAGAAACTCACATCTGAGCATTTTTATCACGAGACGCACAGGATTATTTTCGATACGCTGCTGGGGATGTACAGAAGCGGGCAAGCACTCGACATAGTAACAGTAGTTCAAAAGCTGCACAACACTGGGCAACTTGACAGCATTGGCGGCGCGGCGCGTGTGATGGCTATGCAGCGGAACACACCGACTGCCGCAAATGTTGAGCATTACATTGCGATTGTTCTCGAAAAATCCATTTCGCGCGAACTGGCGACTATCTGCGCGACGTATCACGAAGCCGCACTCAATGAAACGCTCGACCCGCTTCAGATGATGGCTGAGTTCCAAGACCAAGCCCTAAAGTTGGGTTCGGGGCTGCTTACCCCAACACTCCACAAACCGCTTCAGCTTGCAGGGGAGGTGTTTGCGCACGTTGAGGCAATGCTTGAGGCTGGTAGTCACGTGACGGGAACGCCGTCAGGCATTTCCGACCTTGATTTTATGCTTGGCGGTTTCAAACCGTCCGAATTGACCATTATCGGGGCGCGTCCGAGCGTTGGAAAGTCTGCACTCATGCTCACGATGGCAAACAATATGGCTCAATCGGGTGTTCCGGTGGCAATCTTTTCGATTGAAATGTCGGCAAAGGCGCTTGGTACAAGGCTTCTGAAGATTATCACGGGGCTGGATTTAGACTCCTACAAATTCCTTTCGTCGCCGCGCTCGGAAAATGAAGCAGACCGCATTATTGCTGGCGTTAAGCAGATGCAGAACTTGGGAATTTATATTGATGATAAACCAAATCTGAGCGCTGCGGAATTTGCTGCAAAGGCGCGGCGTTACGTTTCGGAGTTTGGGTGCAAAGTGGTTTTCTGTGACTATTTGCAGAAATTTCAGAAAACGAATGTTCGGCAGGAAGAGCGGCATTTCATTACCGATATTGCGCGTATGCTCAAGAACACGGCGAAAATGCTGGATGTTCCGATTGCAGCACTCTCGCAATTAAAGCGCGAGGTGGACAGCCGCGCTGACAAAAAGCCGATAATGTCTGACTTTATGGAATCGGGCAATATCGAAGCCGAAGCGGATGTGATGATAGGCATTGACCGCCCGGAGCGCTACAAAGACGCGACGTTTACCGATGGGACTCCTGCGGAGGGGCGGGCAAAGCTGTGTGTGCTGAAACACCGCAATGGCACGATTGGCGAGGTGATGGTCCGGTACAAAAAAGAACTGACACTTTTCCACGATAACGTACCCTCGTATTCGGCGGGTGAGGGCGATTACGGAGCGGGGTTTTGATGGCAAAAAGAGTAGATGCAAATCAGGGCGCAATCGTAGCAGCGCTGCGCAAGTGTGGTGCGACTGTCGCAATAACCAGCGCTTTGGGTAATGGATTTGCGGATATTGTCGTCGGCTACGGCGGGCGGAATTATCTCGTCGAAATCAAAGATGGTTCGCAGCCGGAGAGCGCACAGAAACTCACTCCTGACGAGGCAACGTTTCACGAAAAGTGGCGTGGGCAGGTTGTGATTATTCGTAACGTCGAGGAGGCAATCCATTTTTTGAATACTTCAACAAAAGCGAAAAGGAAGGAGTTCGAGCAATGAGAACATACGGACAGTTAGAAATTAGCCGAATGGCATTTGACGGCGAAAATGAGTGGAGATTTGTTGATGCTGATGAAGCAGAGGCGCTTTTGAAGGCTTGCGAAGCGGGGTTGAACGCATTGGCGCGGTCGCATACCAATTTGACTGATGAAGAATATAGAGCAACAATTTTTCTGATGGAACTGGCGGTTAGAGGGACAGCATATTGCTGATGTGATGCGATAGACCGCGAATTGGTAGCATTTGAGGGTAGTATTGATAAAATGATTCGCTGCCCGTATAAAAAAGATTCTCAAGGGCGCTGTACCAATGTTTTAATCACACCACCTCAAACCGACAAGTATGAATGATAAAAACCGAACCCTACTCAAAGCAGTCGTTCTTGCTTCGCCTTGCAAAGTGCGTTTTGATTGCGTGAAAATCAAGCGTCATGTGCTTGATGTCGGCAAAAATGACAGCGATAGCGCTCTTGACCTCTTACTTTTGCGGCTCGATACGCTCTTCGATACGCTCTTGCAGCACGAACTTCTCAGTCGTCCGCCAAACTCCAGCGAGCGCATTGGCATTGAGTTCATGGCATTTGCAATGAATTTGCTGGAGAGTAATAGAACGCTTGAATCCTTGAGTCTTGAGTCTTGAGGAACTTCAAGAGTTTTTTCGCCAATGTTTTGCAAAAGGAAAACATGATAACACGTCATATTGACCTCTTTAGCTACAAAGATACATTATACTACCCAAAAGACGAGAAACAAACAATTCACTTATTGGAAGAAACACATGACATCATTTGAATTTGCACGGCAGTTAAACGGCAGAAGCCGCAGCAGAGAAATCTCCATCGAAGAACAACGGCTTGCAAAGGCGCACGGGTTGGTCGTGGTCTTTGGTGCAAGCGATGACCTAATGGAATTTGAGGGCGCAATTTACGATGAAATAACCGCTTGTTATGGCGGACTTGCATGGTTAATGGACAACGGGACGGTGATTGACAATGACAACATTTCAGACGAAGAGGACGAGCAGATGAGCAGCGCTGGCATTTACACGATACGCGCTGTTTGGAAGCCGGAAGAGCCTAAAGGCGCTTTGTGGCTTATCAAGACAGAGATTCCCCACGCAACTTTTGATATTTACGACGACGAAAACCCAGCGCAGATTTTTTGTAGAGGTGTTGTCTTTGCGCTGGTGGATGCGTTGCCGCCATCAATGGTTGCCTGAAAATTAACTCAATTATTTAAGAAAGGAGCGCGGTATAAAAGAATCCATATTTTTCCTAATTGCTTTGTGCGCTGTTACTGTTCTTGTTGTCTTAATTTTACTAGGGTGCATTCTTGCTTGGTCGGGTGATGCCGAAAGGGGCATTTTCTGTATAGTTTGTGCGCATTTTCTATTCTCCATCATAATTGCTGCACGAGGTGAGAAATGACACTACAAGAACAAGTCTGCACACTAGAGCAAGCGCAAAGGCTGAAAGAGCTAGGGTGTGAGCAGGAAGCATATTTCGGCTGGTTCAAATTCTATAAATTGAGTGATGAATGGAGTTTAGCACAAAACATTTTCACGAACAGACATAATTGCAAAGATTTCCTGAGAGCATTCACCGTTGCCGAGTTAGGTGAAATGCTGATAAAGCTAGGTAGGTATGAAATGCCAGCGCAACACAAAGGTACTTGGTACCACAAGTATCTTGGTGAACCTAAGAAATATACTTGCATACTATTCGCAACCGAAGCACAAGCAAGAGCAGCATTACTCATTCATATTTTAGAACAGGAGAAAAAACATGAACTATCGCATTGAACACGTGAGAGACTTTTTGACAGTCCCTCCTGAGCGCTTAGATGCTTGCTTATCAGAGTTTAAGGTTTTTCTTGCTCTTACTCGCACAGTCCCGACATCGTTGTTTAAGGTGAATGCTTTTGAATGGATTGATGATGGGAAAACAAATGTAGATATTAAAATAACACTCACATAGGAGAAAGAACAATGACACTATGCTAAGGATTTTTAGACTGCATCGTTGACGATTGCCAACGTCTTGCAGGACACGCAGACGACGAGGATGCTTTCAGGTTTGAGCCTGAGAAAGGTTCGGATTGTGTAGGATATATTAGCAACAACAAAGAAAGCGAGGAAACAACATGACACCTGAACAATTAGTCCCCACGCTAGAGACGTGCATACACGCGAAGGATAGAGGATACCCACAAGGCAAAAGTTTTTTTGTCTGGGTGAGAGATGGAATTGGGAATTGGAAATTGGTTGTCAACATTATGCTTTTCTATGCAGAAGAAAAGGTTGATGCCCCCA
>JAAFHM010000306.1 GCA_013298375.1 Ignavibacteria bacterium
AAGAATTCACTGGAAAACTTCTCTCCAAGAATATTCTTTGTACGGCGGAAGGCTGTTTTTTTTCTAAACACCCAAAGGAGTTGTAGGTTCAATGAATCCTAAACACACTTACGAAACGACGTTTATCGTCAACGCCTCGCTCGAAGACGCAAATATCGAGCCTGTGATCAACGGTACGATTGATTTTATCCAAAACAATGGTGGAACCATCACGACACTGGATAAATGGGGTCGCCGACGCTTGGCATATCCGATTCAAAAAAAGCACAATGGCTACTACGTCTATGTGATGTACGAAGCGCCACCAACGCTGCTGCCACAATTGGAGCGCTATTTCCAGTTGGAAGAGAATGTTTTGCGCCATTTGTCCATCAAAATGAATGGTCACGCCATTGAGTTTCGCAAGCAATTCTTGCAAAACCGCCATGACCTTCTGCTCGAAACAGCTGCCGCAGAAACAGCCGCCGCAGCAACGGCTGATGGTGGTGATGACGCAGTTGAAACAACTACTTCCGGCGCAAGTGTCGCATAATTTTTCTCTACCGAACTATTCCATCTGAAGGATTTACCATCATGAAAATCATTCTCCGTGAAAACGTCGAGCATTTGGGCGCGGTAGGCGAAATTGTGAACGTCCGCGACGGCTATGCTCGTAATTTCCTCATTCCGCGTGGCTTGGCGTATTATGCCTCGCCCAAAGCAATTCGTGTGCTGGATGGTGAAAAGAAACACTACGAAGCACGTATGGCGAAACTCAAAACCGCCGCAGAACTTATCGCAGCGCGTCTTGCCGATACGCAAGTCTCTATCGCTATGCAAGTCGGTGAAGAAGGTCGCCTTTTCGGAAGCGTTACCAATCAAATGATTGCGCAAGAACTCACCGACAAAGGCTTCGATATTGACCGTCGCACTATCGTCTTGGACGATCCGATTAAGAGCATCGGTGAATTTGAGGTTATTGTGAAACTTCACCCCGAAGTCCACGCACCGCTTAAAGTCTGGGTGACAAGCGCTGCTTAAACAGGCTTTTCCGGCACGATTGTACGTGCATAGTCTTTATAGATACACACTCACAAGGCACTTTCCGGCTTTTTCGGAAACGTGCCTTGTTGCTTTGGTATTCGAGAAAATTGTCTATTTTGTAGAAAATTATTGGTCAATGCCTGTTAAGCATCTGAACAGTAAAAGTCTTTGATAGGATAACAGGCTGATGGAGGGCGTGAAAATATCATGCCGAGTCTGTTCAAGGTATTCAACTCATTATGCACGCTTCTATGAACTCGAACATTGTGGCAAAATCAGATAAACAGATGTCCTACTGGGATATACTCCGCAACACCCCGGAGATTGAGAAACTGCTTCATAGGGACGATTTTATCAGGCGGGAAATAGATTTTATATTGCAAAAGATTACCGAGCATCTGCTCGGCAGTGCGCCTTTCCCTGTTGTCATGCCACATCTGGCAAACGATATTTTTCGCCTTCGCCTCCACATTGTTGTCTGGGCGGGGCAGGAAAACATACCTCTTGCAACGATAATGGAAACAACGATTGATGTTTTAGAAACCTATCAAGAGCAATCCTCTCTTCGGCTGATTAGAGCGCTGCAATCGGCATTTGAAGTAATGAGCCTTCTTGCCGATACTCACCCGCCAGATAACTGGGCAGAACATCTTGCAACGCAGCATATTCCGTCTTATCCCTACGATGAGTTGCGAGAATCCAACGCCCCTTCCGCTATGGTGCGATTCCTTGAGTCTTCTTTTGGCGTGGAGATTTGCTTTATGAGCATATTCTTGTTGTATGAGCGCAATATTGTCGCTCAAATTACCCCGCATCGTATGACGGAACTCACTGATTTTGCCCGTATCTGCGCTCACGAGTACAAGCGTTATGCAAAATTTTTGTGGAATATCTCCATCGCTCCTAATACCGAGCGGCAACAAGAGTGGCAAACTTTTATCAAGGAAACAGCCGGAATAATGGCTGAGGCTCATCTTGAGCGCCCGATAGAATGGCAGAGCGGAGAGATCTCGGAGGGCATTGCTTGATGTACTTGCTGGATACAAATATCTGTATTTATTTTTTGCAACAGAAAAATCCAATACTGAACCAACGATTGGCGGACGCAGGTGAGGATAGTCTTGCGCTCTGCGCCATAGTACGAGCGGAATTGATGGTGCGCTTAGAAAAAGCACATCATCCTTCGCAGCAAATGAGCCAAGCCTTGCAAGGGCGTTATCAAGACTTTATTGATAGATTTGTTTCCTATCCTTTTGATAATGCCGCCGCAGATGAATACGCGAAAATCCGAGCGTTTTTAGAGCTGTCTGGGCAGAAAATCGGTGATCGTGATATGATGATTGCCGCGACAGCACGGGTAAACGAACTTATCATTCTGACGAATAATACCAAAGAGTTTCGGCGCGTTCCGGGCTTGTTTTATGAAGATTGGAGCATCCAATAATGCCGCAAAACCCGCGTATTCTCTTTGTCGCCCACGACCCGGGCGGAGCAAATGTTATCAAGCCTGTCATTGAATATTACGCCCAGCGCAGTGATATTGCCAGCCATTGCCTACTGCTCGGTCCGGCGGCGGAGCGCATTACGCCGATGTCGCTGGCGTTGGAGTATCATCATATTGCCAGCCACGCTACTCCAAATTTTCCTCAAGAACGTTCGGTGGAGCCAGAGAGCTTGTTTGCGGCTCTTGATGCCATCAAACCTGATTGTATCTTCACGGCAACAAGTTTCAACAGTAATTTGGAGCGACTCGCGGTGCAGTTCGCTCGTCTTCGCGGTATTCCTGTCGTGTCTATTATTGATTTTTGGCGAGGATATGCGATGCGCTTTACGCTGGACGGCGTACTTTCTGCCCCTGATGTCGTCTTTGTTGCTGATGGACGAATGAAGCACGAGGCAGAAGCAGAACTTCCTGCCACAACTCGTGTGGTCATCTCTGGCAATCCTCACTTAGCAATAATCGGTGCAAAACACGCTGAAACAAGACGGAATACGGCTTCCCAAGTACGCGCCCCGCTTTCGCGTATTCGATTTTTTTGCGAAAATATCCGCCATTATTATCCCGAAAAGCCCGTCAACGAATTTAGCGTCGTACCAAAACTGCTTCAAAGCCTGCTTCAATGCGGCTTTCATGGGGAATTTATCATTCGACCGCATCCGATGGAATCCCGCGACATCTGGGAAGAGGAAATTGCGAACTACGAAGTCGGCATTACCAGAGGTGGTAAACGCTTCGCTGCCAAACCCGCGATTGCCGTGCGGCTTGATACCGCTACCTTTGACGAGGTTTTACGCGACAACTGCGCTGCGGTAGGTTTTAATTCAATGGCGCTTTTAGAGACCGCTTCGGTCGGTATCCCAACCTTCTCCTATCAAATCGCAGTGCCGTCGGATTATTTTTTGGTGCCGTTTGAAGAATACGGTATTGTGCGCCTTGCACGGGAGGAAGATATTTTGCAACTTGTAAACTCTTCTCCGTTGTACATCTCAAATAATAATCAAGAAACATCAGCAGCATCTGCTCTTGATGTTATTGATCAAGTGCTGCAACAATTTCTGACAAAATAAGCATACCCGCTTTCGCCTTATACGCTTGTTACCATGCGCCTTCTCTCTGTAATCCATCGTCGCAGTGTTTTCGCCATTTGTCTTGCAATTGCAGGACTTATGCTGCTTTCCAGCCAATGCGCCCGTCAAAGCGGTGATGAAGATGTCGTCACCAAACCCGATGAAATCACCTTTTGGCATTTCCGCAGTGAACCCAAACAGCGCGAAGCACTCAAAGCAATTGTGGCGCAGTTCGAGAAAGAAAACAACTGCAAAGTAACGATGGTTGACTTGACGTGGGGCGAAGGCAAAACAAAACTTTTTGCAGCTTTCAACTCCGGCACAGCGCCGGATGTCGTTGAATTAGGCTCCGATTGGGTGACGCAATTTTCCTCTGGCGGCGTTCTCAAAAATTTATCGAAAAGCAAAATTACGCTTGATAAATTTGCCGACAATACCCGTCCGGCAGCCCTTTTCCGCGATAGTGTTTATGCGCTTCCATGGAACGTCAATACTCGCGTGATGTTCTACAACAAAGACCTACTCACAAAAGCCGGAATCGCTAAACCGCCAACAACGGGAGCAGAGCTTTTACGAGCCTCCGAAGCGATTCAAGCCATCGACGATGCGGCGGTTGCGCAAGGAGGCAATGCCGCAAACCGTGCCTATGGCTTCGGCGCAAATGGTTCGGACGAACACCGCTTGCATAAAAAGGTATTGCCATTTTTTTGGAGCGCCGGCGGAAAAGTGCTGGATGATAGCGGCAGAGTTGTGATCAATAGCAAGCAAAACGTTGATGCGCTGAATCTCTATCTTGCGTTGGCACGAGCGGGGTTTATCGAAACGCAACGGCAGTTGGACAATATGTTTGTTCGTGGTAACTTGGGCTTCTGGATTTCCGGCTCATGGCTGATAGAAAAAATTGCGCGTGAAAATCCGTCCTTGAAATTTGGCGTTATGCCTCTGCCGTCATTGGGAAAAGGCAGTATTTCGGTTGTCGGCTGCAACTACGTTGCCGTCACCTACAAGGCGCAAAATCCCATTCTCGCAAAACGTTTTGCTGTATTCATCACCGATGGAAAACAGGCATTGGAGCTTCTCAAACAGTTCCAAGATGCAGGCATTCCCGCCGACAAACGCTTTATGAACGATGATTTTGTGCGCTCGTTGCCATACAATGACGTATTTTTGCAGCAACTCACTACGTCGCAAATGCCGCCAATGCACCCGCACTGGCTTGATATAGAGCGGGTTATTGAAGATGCCATCGTCGAAGCGCTCTACGGCATACGTTCTGCGGAACAAGCCTTGGAAAAGGCACAATGGCTTATTACGGATATTGTGACGAGACCGTAATGGAAAAATTTTCTTTGTCGTATTGGTATGCGAAAGAAGTATTATGGAAGAACTTGAACAACTGCGCACGTATCTCGAAACCAGTCGTTACGATGATGCACTCGTATTGATTGGAGAAATGGAAGAAATGGCAAAAGACGACAAACTCAACAAAATCGGCAGTTTTGCGATTGTTCTTCTTCTGCATTGTATCAAAAAACACGCTGAGAAGCGCCTCACACGGTCATGGGAGGTTTCGATACGCAACGCAGTCCGCGAAATTGAACGTGCAAATAAACGACGCAGTAGCGGTGGTTACTACGCTTCCGAGACAGATATTCGTGAAATTTTGGCAAGCGTTTATCCAACGGCACTTGACCGAGCCTCACTTGAAGTCTATGAAGGTCGCTATGACACGAGTGAGCTTGCACAAATGGTTGACCGCGACGACATTATTAAACAAGCACTCGCACTTATCCTCCAAGAGCAGCATCAATACTGATGAATAGGACTTTTGGACTTGTTCTTTTCTCTGATAAATTGTATTCCTTCATTTGTAACTTTTTCCCAAATGCACTATCAAACCCTTGATAACGGCTTGCGAGTCGTGGTGATTCCTCGCCAAAATGCGCCTGTGGTGTCGGTTGCTGTCACTTATGGCGTTGGCTCGTATTCGGAATCGCCTACCAACACTGGCTTTGCGCACCTTTTTGAACACCTGATGTTTGAAGGCTCAGAAAATGTCGCCCACGGAATGTTCGACAAATACTGCTCTGAAGCGGGTGGCGATAATAACGCCTACACCACCTTCGACAAAACTACCTACTATATGTCGCTTCCGGCGCATCAAGTGGAATTGGGTTTGTGGCTGGAGGCAGACCGCATGGCTTCTTTTGGTGTGAATGAGGAGGCGCTCAATGTGCAGAAAAATGTCGTTGTGGAGGAAATCAATCAAAACGTCGAGAACTCGCCTTACGGCACATACTCACGTGTTCTGAGTCGTCTGGCATTTGCACCGGAAGCCGGGTATAGTTGGGAAGTCTATGGCGACCCTAGGCACGTTGCGGCTTCGACGCTTCAG